>JBBRFR010000179.1:0-8115 GCA_038241485.1 Burkholderiales bacterium | reverse complement strand
GATGATTGCCAGCGAAGACATGCCCGGCCCGCTGAAGGCCTTGGCCACGCACGCGAAGAAGGCGATCAAGGAGGGCTACGTCAAGCCCAACAAACGCATCTTCGACAACGCCAAGGTGTCGGATCACTTTGCCATCATCCCCACGCTCGTCGCGCCCAAGAGCCTGACCGAACTGGAGGCCAAGCTGTACGACATGGTGGTCAAGCGCTTCTTGGCGGTGTTCTTTCCGTCGGCCGAGTTCCAGGTCACCACGCGCATCAGCGTGGTGAGCGTTGAAGGAAAGGGCCACAGCTTCCAGACCAACGGCAAGGTGATGGTCAAACCGGGTTGGCTGGCGGTGTACGGCCGCGAGGCGCAAGAAGATGACGCCAACCTGGTGGCGGTTGAAAAGGGCGAGAAGGTGCGCACCGAGAGCGTCGATGTGAACCCGCTCAAGACCAAGCCCCCCGCGCGCTATACCGAAGCCACGCTGCTGAGCGCGATGGAAGGCGCCGGCAAGCTGATCGACGACGAAGAGTTCCGCGAAGCCATGCAGGAGAAGGGCCTGGGCACGCCAGCCACGCGCGCGGCCATCATCGAAGGCCTGTTGATGGAGAAGTACATCTACCGCGACGGCCGCGAGCTCGTCCCCACGGCCAAGGCCTTCCAGCTCACCACACTCTTGCGCGGTCTGGGGGTTGAAGACCTGACCAAGCCCGAACTCACCGGCAACTGGGAGTACCAGCTGTCCGAGATGGAAAAGGGCAAGCTGAGCCGCGAAACCTTCATGGCCGAGATCGCGGCCATGACGCAGCGCATCGTCGCCAAGGCCAAAGAATACGACCGCGACACGATCCCCGGTGACTACGCCACGCTCAAAACCCCGTGCCCGCAGTGCGGTGGTGTGGTGAAAGAAAACTACCGCCGTTTCACCTGCAGTGGCAAATCTGGCGGCCCCTCGCCCGCGAGTACGCGGTCGATCCCCCGAGGGGATCAGGCCGCCCTTGGGAGCGCCCCGGCGGGCGACCTGCGCGGCGACGCCGAAGGCTGCGGCTTCTCCATTGGCAAGATCCCCGGCAGCCGCAGCTTCGAGTTGCCCGAGGTTGAAGAGTTTTTGGCCAACAAGAAGATCGGCCCGCTCGAAGGTTTTCGCTCCAAGGCGGGCTGGCCGTTCACCGCCGAGCTCAAGCTGGTGTTCGACGACGAGATCAAGAACTGGAAGCTCGAATTCGACTTCGGCGAAGACGCCAAAAAAGAAGGCGAGTCGGGCGAGCCCATCGACTTCTCGGCACAAGAGTCGCTCGGCGCCTGCCCCAAGGACCAGGGGCGTGTGTTCGAACACGGCAGCAGCTACGTGTGTGAACACGCGGTCGGCGCCAACGTCACCTGCGACTTCAAGAGCGGCAAGATCATCTTGCAGCAGCCTGTTGCGCGCGAGCAGATGAGCAAGCTGCTCAGCACCGGCAAGACCGACCTGCTGGAGAACTTCGTGTCCAACAAGACGCGGCGCAAGTTCAAGGCCTTCCTGGCCTTCGACAAAAAAGAAGGCAAGGTCAGCTTCGAATTCCAGCCGCGTGCGGCCAAGGCGCCGGCGGCGAAAAAAGCGGCGGCCAAGAAGGCCGCGTAAGCGGCTGCGGCACAATCCCCGGGGGCCCCGACGCGTCTCGTCAGGCGCGTGCGCGAGGCTCCTTTCAACATCATCATCAGGGGATTTACATGAAGAAGAGCATTGCCTGCGCCGCCCTCGGGTTGGCCATGGCGGGGGGCGCGTTTGCACAAGGCGTGCAGGTGCGTGGGTTGGTGGGGGGCGGGTTCACCTTCGGTGGCGACACCATCGCCACCGTGACCTACAGGAATGATGAAAGTGCCAAGGTGCATGCGGGCGGTTTGTTCGCCGTGAACGGCGGGCTGGAGCTGCAGTTCACGCCCCTGGTGTCGGCGCAGGCGGTGGTCGGTTACCACTTTGACCGTGCCAATGCGTCGAACGGCGACGTCAAGTTCGAGCGCTATCCGGTCGAGCTGTTGGGCCATTTCCGCATGAACGACTGGTTCAGGCTGGGTGGCGGCGCACGCTACACCTCGGCTGCCAAGTTCCGCGCCACGGGCTTCGCGACCAACTTCCTCGCCGATGTCGATTTCAAGCCCACCTGGGGCACGGTGGTCGAAGGCGAGTTCTTCCCGTTGAAGTCGTTCGGCATCAAGGTGCGCTACGTGTCGGAGAAGTTCAAGGCCAAGAACAGCCCCAACCCCAACGCGCCGTCGCTCGACGGCAGCCACGGCGGCATCTACTTCAACTACTACTTCCCCTGACCGGCCGGGCCCGCGAGGCGGGCCTGCTGCCGCCTCGCCTGGCCTGAATGTTTTCCGTCATCCTGTTCAAGCTGCTCGCCATCATGGGCGTGGTGGTGATCGGCTATGTGGTCGGGCGCAAGGGCTGGCTGGGCCACAACGACCCGGCGCGCGTGCTGGGTTATGCGGCCTTCTACATCTTTGTGCCGGCGCTGCTGTTTCGCACCACCTCGCGCATTGAATTTGCCAGCATGCCCTGGGCCACGCTGGCGGCCTTCTTCGTGCCGGTGGTGGCGCTGACGCTGGGTGTCTACGCCTGGCAGCGCAGCCGCAGTGGCTTGCCCGTTGCCGCACCCAGCGTGCGTGCCATCACGGCCACCTTCGGCAACACGGTGCAGCTGGGCATCCCGATGGCGGTGGCGATGTTTGGCGAGGCCGGCCTGTCCATCCACGTCACCATCGTCAGCCTGCATGCACTCACCTTGCTGACCGTGCTCACCGCCCTGGTCGAGATGGACCTGTCGCGTGAGCGTGTCGCTCAAGGCGCGGCCAATGCGCAGGTCGGCCGCATGCTGATGGACACCGCACGCAAGACCATCATCCACCCGGTGGTGCTGCCCATCCTCGCCGGCCTGGCGTGGAATACGCTGGGTGCACCCACGCCCGCCGTGGTCGACGAGATGCTGGTTCAGCTGGGCCAGGCGGTGGTGCCGCTTTGCCTGGTGCTGATCGGCTTGTCGCTAGCGCAATACGGGCTGAAGGCTGCGGCCAAGGGGGCGGTCACCTTGTCGCTGCTCAAGCTGGTGCTGCTGCCGGCGGTGGTGCTGGTGGTGGGCCACTGGGGTTTTGGCTTGAGCGGCCTGCCGCTGTCGGTGGTGGTGATGGCGGCGGCGCTGCCGGTGGGCAACAACGCGCTGATTTTTGCGCAGCGGTATGGAACACAAGAGGCCGAGTCGACCGCTGCGATTGCGCTGTCGACCTTTGCCTTCGCGCTCACCGCACCGGCCTGGTTGTGGGTGGTGAGCCACCTGCCTTGAGTCGCGCGGTGGTCCAACGGGTGTTTGCTCAAACGCCCAGCACGCGTGCCAACGCCTGTGGCTGCTCGGCGATCTGAGGCGACGCGCCGGCCATCACCACACGCCCTTTCTCCGCCTCTGTTGAATTTCCAAGTGGGCAGATAAATACCCCCAACCGCCGTTCGGGCTGACACTTCGTCAGGCTCAGGACAGGGTCCGCTTGGCGGATCGAAGCCCTGCTCGCACGGTGGCTTCGCTCACCAGCCCTTCGACGCACGGGCCTTCGACAAGCTCAGTCCCTGCTCAGGGCGAACGGGTCGGGGCGGCGCTATGCCTGTAGCTGCCGTGCGCGCGGTTGATCACGCCCACGATCCCGAAGATCAGCATGGGCCCGCTCGCCCGCAGAAGCAGCAGCAAGCCGTATTGCACGGCGTTGAGGCACTGGACGAGGAAGGTGGCGAGATCCATGGCGGCAAGCATGGGGCGCGCAGCTCAGCAGGCGGCTTGGAGCGCGCGCTCCACCTGCTGCACGCGCTGCACCAGCGGGCCGTGCACGCGCAGCACCGCGCCGCCGCGCACGGCCAGCTCGCGCTCGTACCAGGCGTGCTGCAGCTGCCGGAAGGCGTCGCCGCGGCGGGTGCCGTCTTGCACGAAGGGGAAGTCGGGTTCACACAGCACCTGCAAGGTGTACGCGCGCTGGGCACGCTGCACCAGCTCGGGGTCGGCATGGCCATAAAGGTGGAGGCTATAGAACAGAGTCGTGAGCGCTGAGGTGTCGCAGAACAACGCGGGCCTGGCGGTCTGCGCCGCGGCGTCTTCGCGCGTTTGCTGTTCACGCGCTATGCGCAGCATGTCGGGCGCAGTGAGTACGCCACCTTGTTGCTCCCACAATTCGCGGCCGTACTCGGCCACGTGCCGCGTGCCGTGTTGCTGCGCCAGCGCGGCGGCGAGCGTGCTCTTGCCGCTGGACTCCCCGCCCAGCAGGCAAACGCGAGGCACCCAGTCGGCCCACACCGCGCTGGGCAGAAAGGCGCGCAGGCCACACGGGTCTTGCCGTATCCGGCTGGCGCTGACGGCCACGGTGCGGCGCTCGGGGTCAACCAGCACGGCGGCGACGGGCCGGTGCAGCTGCTGCGCAATCAAGGTCGCGCTGGGCTGCACATACGGCTCGCTCGCAAACATGGCGTCGGGCGCGCGCTGCAGCACGTCGGCGAGCAGCCAGGCAAGAAAGTGCTGTTGCGTTGCATCGGCGCTCGCATCGGCCGGCAGCGGGCGGGCTGCGATGCCGCGTGCGGCGCAGGCCGCGGCGAGCGAGGCGTCGTCGAGCACCACGGCTTCGTGTTGGGGCCGGCAGGCTGACAACCAGCGGCGGCGTGCGGCCGCATCGCATCGTGTGGGCTCGGGCTGGCACCAGCTCACGATCAGCAGGCGCTCGCACTGCGCCGCGGCCTGGTCGATGAGGTGCAAATGCCCGGTATGCAGCGGCGCAAACTTGCCCACCACCAGCCCGAGGCCGAAAGTCGGCCCCTCGGCAGCGAGTACGCTGCCGATCCCCCGAGGGGATGTCGGCCGGCTTGGGGCGGCCCGGCGCTCGTGCGGCAGCGTGCCTGTCATGCGGTGACGCGCTGCTGCTGCCGCCAGCGCCACCAGCCGTACCAGGCGTTGCACCAGTAGACCGCGTACAGCACGGCCGTGAGGTGCAGCCCGCGAGACGCAAACAACGGCACCGACAGCGTGTTGACCAGCAGCCAGGTGGGCCATGTTTCAACACGGCGCTGCATCAGCAGCAGCTGCGCCACCACACTGAACGCCAGCACGGCCGAGTCGGTGAAAGGTGCGTAGGCATCGGTCCAATGTTTGAGCAAGCTGCCGTAGGCTGCCGTGACGGCCAGTGCGGCCAAGGCCAAGGCCGCCAGCGCGCGCCGTGGCGTGCGCCGCACGGGCGCGGCCTTGCCATGGTTGCCGGCCTGCCAGTGGCGCCAGCCCCAGGCGCTGGTGGCGATGAAGAAAACCTGCAGTGTGGCGTCGGCATACAACTGCGACTGCATGAACAACACTCCGAAGAACACGCTGCCGACGATGCCCGTCCACCAGGTGTGCAGGCTGTTGCGTGCCGCCAGTGCGATCGACAGCGTGGCCACGGCGTTGGCCGCGATCTCAAGCGCCGTCATGCCAACCACGCGCTGGTGTACTGCCGCACTTTGTCGCCGGCGGGCAGAGGCACGACCTGCAAGGCCATGCCCTCGCCGAGCAGGGCGTGCAAGGCCGAGGCCAGGCGGGGCACCAGTGTGTCGAGCGCTTCAAGCGCATCCACACCCAGCGTGTACGACGCATCGGCGTGCTGGTGCAGCGCAAAGCGCGTCAAGGCAAAGGGGGCGAGTGCGCGCGTCACCTCGATGTTGTTGAGCCAGGCGCCGCTTGCACTGCGAAAGCGCACCGGCGCACGGCCTTCAAGATCACGCAGCACCAGGCCTTGCGAGGTGCGGGCGAGTTGAGCGTGGTCACCGGTTCGGTAGCGCAGCAGCGGCAGCCAGGGGTTGAAGCCGCCGGTGACGGTGATCTCGCCGCGCTGCCCGGGCGGCAGGGCGCGGCCGGCGTCATCGACGATCTCGACCAGCAGGCGTGGCTGCAACAAGGCGAACCCACCGAGCGCGCTCACGTACACCCCGACCGGCCCCACTTCGTTCAGTGAGTAGAGGTCGGCCACCGGGCAGCTAAACGCCTGTTCCAGCTCGGCGCGCAAGGCCGGTGACAGCGCCATCGAGGTCGACATCAATCCGCGGGGCCGATGGCGCATGCGCACGTGCAGTAACTCGGCCAGCGACACCGGGTCGCCCGAGATCAGCTCCGGCGCCAGCGCGTCAAGGTAGCGCGCGCGGTCGCTGGCGTGGCGCCACTCGCTGGGTTGCAGGTTGAGCTTGGCCAGCCCGCATTCGCCTTGCAGCGGGTTTACCGACACGTAGGTGAAGCAACGCTGCTGAAAGCCCGCCAGCACGATGCCCACCTGGCCGCGCCCGGCGCGCGGCGTGATGCCGAAGTGGGCGAGGGCGCGGCGGTGGTGGGCGTAATAGTCGCAGGCCACACGCGGGTGTGACGGCACCCGCAGCGGGTGGCCGGTGGTGCCGCTGGTCGAGTAGCAGATGAGCTCGTCGAGTGGCAAGCCTTGCGGCACGTGTGAGGCGAGTGCGGTGGCGAGTGCGTGCCGGTCCATCGTGGAGAGGGCATCCAGCGAAGTGGGCATGGGCGCATGCGCGGTTCTTCCATGCGCCACCACCTCGCGCCGGCAGCGCGCCACGAAGCGCAGCACCCATGCTGGCAAGGGCTCGCCCGGCACCCAGCGTGGCAGCGGCAGGCGCTGGATCAACGTGTGTCGTACACGGGCCTGCCAGCGTGCCAGCCCGTCGAGCCGGTGCCCGCTGTGGTCGCGGTAGCGAGGGGCGTGCGGGTGCTCGCGCATCCAGCGCAGCAGGGCCCGCCCGTGCGGCGAAAGGCCGGGCAGCCGCGCCGGGTCGAACAGCGCCTGAGACTGGGCAAGCTCGGTTGCGGGTGTGTCAGTCACGGGTGTACTTGTCGGCGGCTTCTTGCGCCTCTGCGCTGGACAGGCGGTGCTGCAAGGCGGCGTCGCGCTTCGCGGCTTGCGCTGTGGGCTCGGGCGCCGGCGGCGCAGGCGGCGCTTGTTCCGGTATTGGCGTTGGCGTGATGAACTGCTTCCACAGTCCCGCGAGCAACAGCGGCCCGGCGAGCACCAGCAAAGCATCGTGGAACAGCAGCACCGCCGTCGTGCCGCCCAGCGCGCGCAGCGCCAGCAGCACCCACAGCATGAACGACACCAGGAAGGCCGCGCCCAGCAATAGCAACATCAACTTCGACTCGCTGGCCCCGTAGGCCCACACGATGCAGATCGGTGGCGTGAGCAGCACCACCCACCACGGCGCATGCAGGTGGTTCATGCCGTGGCGTGCCGCCAGCAGGCCCACGGCGGCAGCACCGCATGCGCTGGCCAGCGCCAGCAGCCGGCGCCAGCCACGCGGGAGTTCGGGCCGTGTGGAGCCCGTTGCGGCGATCAGTGTGGCCAGCGGCAGCAGCCCCCATGCCAGCAGCCCGTGCAGCTCGCCGGCGAGGTCGGGGATGTTCACGCGTCAGACGCCGGCCTGCCTCAGCATCGCTTCGCTCACCGCCCACAGCCGCTCGGCCGTGGCGCGGTCGCGGATGTGCGGCACGTAGCCGAAGCGGCGTTCGCCTTCGGGTGACGGGATGGCCTCGTTGCAGTCTTCGAGGTACAGCCCACCGTGGCCTTGCAGCTCGGGTGCGGTGGCGGCCCACACGCTGGTGGCGGCGCCTTGCTCTGCGTTCTTGAAGCCGGGCGGAATGACGTTGGCATCATCGCCGGGCTTGGCCCAGCCGAGGGCCTGCATTTCTTCCAGCGGCAGGTGGCGCGTCAAGCCGGTCTTGATGCCGCCCGGGTGCACGGCGTTGGCGGTGAGGCCGTCTTTGGCGTGCAGTGTGTCGAGGTGCAGCGCCATCAGCGCATTGGCTGTTTTGGCCTGGCCGTAGGCCTTCCACTTGTTGTACTCGCGGCGCTCGAAATGAATGTCGTCGAACATGATCGGGCTCAGCCGGTGGCCCGTCGAGCTGAGCGCCACCACACGCGGTGCATCGGCCTTCAGCAGCGAAGGCAACAGCGCGCGTGTGAGCGCAAAGTGCCCCAGGTGGTTGCTGGCGAACTGTGTCTCCCAGCCGAGCGCGGTGCGCGTCAGCGGGCAGGCCATGATGCCGGCGTTGTTGATCAGCACGTGCAGCGGCTCGCCGCGTGCCTGCCACGCGTCGGCAA
>JBBRFR010000178.1:0-8120 GCA_038241485.1 Burkholderiales bacterium | reverse complement strand
GGTGCTCAGCTCCTTCGTTGGCATGTGTGGCCGCTGCCGCTACTGCGCCACCGGGCGCCCGCAGCTGTGCGATCAGCCGGCGCGTGCCGCGCTGGCCGCGCCCGGCGCCGAGCCGCGCTTTCGCGACGCAAGCGGTGCCGGCCTGGGCGTGTTCGCGGCCTGCGGCGTGATGGCCGAATTCGCCACGCTGCACACCGACAGCGTGGTCAAGATCGACAAGAACATGCCACTCGACAAAGCCTGCCTGGTGAGCTGCGGCGTGATGACCGGCGTGGGCGCGGCCATCAACACCGCGCAGGTGCAGCCGGGTTCGATCTGCGTGGTCTTCGGTTGTGGCGGTGTCGGCCTGTCGGCCCTCCAGGGCTGCCGCATTGCGGGCGCGTCGATGATCGTGGCGGTCGACACCTCTGACCTCAAGCTGCAGATGGCCACCGAATTCGGCGCCACCCACACCCTCAACGCCAAGAGCGTGGAAGACGTGGTGAAGGCCGTGATGAAGCTCACCGGGGGCGGCGCCGACTACGCGTTTGAATGTGTGGGCGCCGGTGCGGTGGTGGCGCAGGCGGTGAACGTGCTGGCCAAGGGCGGCACGGCGGTGGCAGTGGGTGTGGCGGCGCTGGCCGACACGGCGAGTATTCGGCCCCTGCTGCTCACGGCCATGGAGCGCACCTTGAAAGGCAGCTACTTCGGCTCGGCCCGGCCGCGTGAAGACTTCCCGCGGCTGATCAAGATGTACCGCTCGGGCCAGCTCAAGCTCGACGAGCTCATCACCCGCACCTACACGATCAACGAAGCGCCGCAGGCTTTTGACGACCTGGCGCAGGGCCGCAATGCGCGCGGCGTGATCCTGTTCGACTGATCGCCGAGCCCTGCGGTTAGGGCTCGGTCAGCGTCATCAGGATGTCGGCGTACCAGGTGCTGTTCAGGCCCAGCGATTCGTCTTCTTGCAGGTCGCGGGTGCGCATGTCCATGCGCGCCGAGTGCACGCCCAGCAGCTTCCAGGGCAGCTCGCTGGAACCCACTTCAGAGGCGGCTGCACGCATCACCACCGGCGCGCCGCTGGTGCCACGGTGGGTGCGCGCATCGGTCAAGAAGAAGCCCTGACCCTGAAAGCGCAGGCCGAACGACGACGCGATCACCGCCTGGCGCACGACCGGCAGGTGGTGCAGCGTGTCGTGAAAGCCGAGCGGGAAGCCGACGATGAGCAAGGGCGAGCCGACCTCGATGTCGTCTAGAGAAGCTTGCAGATGGTCGGGTGTGAAGGCATGCAGCGCCACCGAGGCCGGGAGCGCTGCGCGGTCGAGCTCGATCACCGCCACGTCGATCTCGCCCGAGGGGTCGCGGCCTTGGTGCCAGATGCTCTCGCCCTCGTGGTAGAGCAGCACCGAGAAGCCGGTCGAGAGCGTGAGGTTGGCCTCATCGGTGTGCAGCTCGATCTCGATGCGGTTGGGGAAGTGCTGGCTCGGTTTGTCGATCAGCACATGGCGGCTGGTCACCAGAAACAGGCGTTCGTCGCGCGCAAAGAAAAAGCTGCTCGCCCGCGTGAGCAACTGCGTGCCGTGGAAGGTGGAGATTTGCGCGGCGGTGAGCAACAGGGGTTCGGTCATCGTGTTGATCTATACCATTTTTCGACGGCGCGACTCTTGCTCACACGCACACACGACAAGGGCGCGACAAGGGCACGGCGAGCCATCGGCGGGCATACTGGGGGCACACCTGCAACCCTGAGCGCTTTGCCGCGTCGCAAAGGAGCCCGTACATGATCCGCATCGAGTTGCACATCGAGTTGACCTATGAAATCGACCAGAACGGTGCCGATTTTGTCTTCAACATCCATGCGGCCCACACACCGCGGCAAAAAATCTCGTCGGAGAGCCTGGTGCTGAGCCAGCCGATCACGCCGCAGATTCACACCGACCCGGTCACCGGCAACCGCTACATGCGCCTGCACGGCCTGCCCGGTGAGCTGAAGCTGTCGTACATGGCCACGGTCGACATGGAACACCACCGCGCCGACCCCATGACGTTGGCCGAGGTGCCGGTACGCAACTTGCCGCCCGAGGTGATCGGCTACATCTACCCGAGCCGCTATTGCCAGTCTGACCGGCTGGTCAAGATGGCGATCAACGAGTTTGGCCAGCTGTGGCAAGGCTACGGGCGGGTGCAGGCGATCCAGCAGTGGGTGCAGCGGCATGTGAGCTTCACCTCCAACACCAGCAACTCCAACACCTCGGCGGTCGACACGCTGATCGAGCAAGTGGGTGTGTGCCGCGACTTTGCGCACCTGATGATTGCGCTGTGCCGCGCGGTCAACATCCCGGCGCGTTTTGCGACCGGCACCGATTACGGTGCCGACCCGGTGCTCGGGCCGCCCGACTTCCACGCCTATGTGGAGGTCTACATCGGCGACCGCTGGTACATCTTTGACCCGTCGGGCACCGCCATCCCGATGGCCTTCGTGCGCTTTGGCACCGGGCGCGACGCCGCCGACGTGGCCTTTGCCACCATCTTTGGTGGTGTGCGCTCGGGCCCGCCGATGATCCGCGCCTGGGCGGTCGACGACGCGTCGCGCGGCTTCGAGATGCCTTACCGCTGCCGCGAGGCGCTGTCGACCGATGGTGGTTCGGTCAGCACCTAAGCCTTGAACGGGTTGGCGGTGGCAAACCACAACCCGATGCCTGTCGCGATGATGAACGCGCCGTCGAGCACGCCCACCAGCAGGAACACCTTGCCTTGCAGCGGCTCCATCAGCTCGGGCTGTCGGGCCGAGGCTTCGAGGTACTTGCTCGCCATCACGCCCACGCCGAGGCAGGAGCCAATGGCGCCCAGGCCGATCATGTGGCCCACGGCGAGCGGAACGAGGTTGATGCTGTCCATGTGTTTCTCCTTGCAGTTGGTTCAAGGAGATGGTCGCGCTCGGCGTGCGTGGCGTCGATGACCTGGGAGGTCATGGCAGCGGATCAGCTGTCGGCCTTGATGCCGCGCGTGGTGATGATCTCCGTCAGCATCGCGGTGTCGGCCTTCATGCGCTGCGCCAGCACCTCGGGGCTGCTGCCCACGGCCTGCCAGCCGGCGGCGAGCACACGCGCCTGGGTTTCGGGCTGGCGCATCACGTCGGCGATGGCCGCGGCCAGGCGCGCGATGGCGGGCTTGGGCAGCGAGGCCGGGCCGACCAGGGCGGTCCAGATTTCGAGGTCGGTGCCGTTGATGCCGGCTTCGCGCAAGGTGGGCATGTCGGGCACCAGGCTGCTGCGGGCCGGTGAGGTGATGCCAATGGCTTTCAGCTTGCCGGCCTTGACTTGCGGCATGGCGATGCCGGGCGGCAGCAGCGAGAGCTGGATCTGGCCGGCGAGCAGGGCATTCGCCACCTGCGGGTTGCCGGGGAAGGGCACGTGCACCGCGGCCATGTCGGCCTTGCTCTTGAGCAGCTCCATGCCCAGGTGGCTCACGGTGCCGTTGCCGGGTGTGCCGTAGTTGCCCTTGTCGCTCAAGGACCGCGCCCATTGCAGCAGCTCGGCCGGCGTGGTGCCAGTGGCGCTGCCGGCGACGGTGAGCACCAGCGGTGCGGTGCCCAAGAGCGAGATCGGCGCGAAGTCGCGCGCCGGGTCGAATGGCGTGGCGGGGTTGAGCAGCTTGGCCACCGTCAGGTTGCCGTTGATCAGCACACCGAGCGTGTGATCGTCGGTGGCTTTGGCCAATTGGTCGGCGGCGATGTTGCCCGAGGCACCGGGTCTGTTGTCGACCACCACCGGCTGGCCGAGCACACGCGCCAGGCCGTCGGCGAGCGCGCGTGCCATCAGGTCGGGGGTGGAGCCGCCCGGAAAGCCCACCAGGATGCGCAGCGGTTTGTTCGGCCACGCGGGCTGCGCCGAGGCGAGGTGGGTGACGAAGGGGCTGGCGGCGATGGCGCCCAGAAGATGTCGTTTGCTGACCATGGGAACGTCTCTTGCAACGGGGTGACGAGCCTACGCCAGAATCGGCGCACACCCAGGAGCTGACCCATGAACCTGCTCGTTCGCAATGCAACGCTCCCCGACGGCGCCACCGGCGTCGACCTGCTGGCCCAGGGTGGGCGCATCGTGGCGGTCGGCCCGCAACTGAGTGCACCCGAAGGCACGCCAGTGCTCGACGCCGAGGGCCACCTGTTGAGCCCGCCCTTTGTCGACGCTCACTTCCACATGGACGCCACGCTCAGCCACGGCCTGCCGCGGGTCAACCAGAGTGGCACGCTGCTCGAAGGCATCGCGCTGTGGGGTGAGCTCAAACCGCTGCTCACCCAAGAGGCGCTGGTCGAGCGCGCGCTGCAGTACTGCGACTGGGCGGTGGCCAAGGGGCTGCTCGCCATTCGCACCCATGTGGACGTGTGCGATGACAGGCTGCTCGCGGTTGATGCGCTGCTGCACGTGAAGGCCCAGGTGAAGCCCTACCTCGACCTGCAGCTGGTGGCCTTTCCGCAAGACGGTGTGCTGCGCGCCCCGAATGCGCTCGTCAACTTGAAACGTGCGCTCGACCGCGGTGTTGACGTGGTGGGCGGCATCCCGCACTTCGAGCGCACCATGGCCGATGGCGCCGAGAGCGTGCGCCTGTTGTGCGAGGTGGCGGCCGAGCGTGGCTTGCAGGTCGACATGCACTGCGATGAAACCGACGACCCGATGAGTCGCCACATCGAGACGCTCGCCTTCCACACCCAGCGCTTGAAGCTGCACGGGCGTGTGGCGGGCTCGCACCTCACGTCGATGCACTCGATGGACAACTACTACGTGAGCAAGCTGATCCCGCTGATCGCTGAAGCCCAGGTGCACGCCATTCCCAACCCGCTGGCCAACATCGTGCTGCAAGGCCGCCACGACACCTACCCCAAACGCCGCGGCATGACGCGTGTGCCCGAGCTGATGGCCGCCGGCGTGACGGTCGCCTTCGGCCACGACAGTGTGATGGACCCGTGGTACTCGCTCGGCAGCGGCGACATGCTCGAGGTGGCCCACATGGGCCTGCACGTGGGGCAAATGACCTCGCAGGCGCAGATGCGCGCGTGTTTCGACGCCGTCACCGTCAACCCGGCCAAGGTGCTCGGGCTCGACGGTTATGGCCTTGGGGTGGGTTGCCACGCCGACTTCGTGCTGCTGCAGGCGCGCTCGCCGGTCGAGGCGATCCGTTTGCGGGCCACGCGGCTGGCCGTGGTGCGGCGAGGTGCGGTGATCTCGCGCACGCCGGCGAGCACGGCCACGCTGTCTCTTGCGGGGCGCTCGTCTCAGGTGGATTGGTCGTTGCGCAGATAGCCTTTGCAGGGGTGGCCCTTCGCTAGAATGATTTCAAACAGGGAAGATCCACCACATGAAACTCATCGGCGCGCTCACCAGCCCCTACGTTCGCAAAGTGCGCATCGTGATGGCCGAAAAACGGCTCGACTACCAACTGGAGCTGGAAGACGTCTGGAATCGCGACACCATCGGCAAGTCCAACCCGCTCGGCAAGGTGCCTTGCCTGGTGATGGATGGCGGCGAAGCGGTGTTCGACTCGCGTGTGATCGTCGAATACGTTGACACCCTCTCGCCGGTGGGTCGCCTGATCCCCGAGCGTGGCCGCGAGCGCACCGAGGTGCGCACCTGGGAAGCGCTGGCCGATGGCGTGCTCGACGCCGCCATCCTGGCCCGCCTGGAGCAGACCTGGGCCGGCCGCAGCGAAGCTCAACGCAGCGCCGCTTGGGTGAGCCGGCAGATGGACAAGGTGCATGCGTCGCTGGCCGCCATGAGCCAGGGCCTGGGCGACAAGCCCTTCTGCTCGGGCATTCACTTTTCGCTGGCCGACATCGCGAGCGGCTGCGCGCTGGGCTACCTCGACTTTCGCTTCGCCCACATCGACTGGCGCTCGCAGTACCCCAACCTGGAAAAGCTCGACGCGAAGCTGGCGCAACGCCAGAGCTTCATCGACACACGGCCTGCGGCTGCTTAAGCGGCGCGGAGTGACAGGCCGCTGGCGGCCGTATCAAACTGCAGCTTGTGGTAAACGCGGCGAATGCCGCAGGCCACGGTGTGCACACTTGACTGCCACTGCTGCGCAATCTCGTCGATCAGGTAACCCTGCGCGGCCCACTGCAGAATGGCTCGCTCGGTGCCCGTGAGCACCAGCGGGTTGAGCGACTCCGTCATGGCGTCGAACTCAGGTTGAGCCGGCATGCGGAAGTGCGACAACACCTGGCGTGCGATCGTC
This sequence comes from Burkholderiales bacterium, assembly GCA_038241485.1. Classification (GTDB taxonomy): domain Bacteria; phylum Pseudomonadota; class Gammaproteobacteria; order Burkholderiales; family Burkholderiaceae_C; genus Rhizobacter. Next base: position 1,910 of record JBBRFR010000178.1, on the reverse strand, counting down.
GGCGAGATCGGCGACTCGCCGCGCCACACCTGCTCCAGTGCGCTGATCAGCGCCTGCGGCTCCTTGGTATGAACCCAGTAGCCGTCGGCACCGGCGCGCAGCGCTTCCAGCAGCAAGTTGTCATCGTGCGCGAGCATGGTCACGAGGATGTGCGGGCCGGGTGAACGCGCGCCTTGGCGAAGCTCGCTCAGCAGGGGCTGCACCTCACCGTCTTGCACGCGCATGTCTGTGACGAGGATGTCGGGCGCGCCTTGGCGGATCAGCTTGCGCGCCTGCTCGACCGTGTGAACCACGTCGCACACCCAGAAAGTTTCAGAAGCGTCAATCAGCGCCTGCAGTCGGGGGCTGGCTTCGTGGTCACGCTGCAGCAGGACGATGGACGGCATGAAGGGGCAGAGAGGTGCGGGCCAGGGGTGAACACATTGTTGTGTCAGCTTCCCTCATGGTGCATCCCCGTAAACCCGGGTTCATCCCCTCGTCTCAGGGGGGTGTTTTGGGTGTCGCGGCAAAGCTGTGTGCGCTGGCCATCGGCCAATAGAGCTTGAACACGTTGTGCGGCATCTTGCCGTGCAGCAGCTCGCCGGGCTGCACGAAGGACAGCAGGTTGGCCAGCAGCTTGACCTGGTGGTCGTTGCAGCGGCGCACGATGTGCGAGGCGGTGATGGCGCCGGGGTGCGTGAGGCCTGCGGCCTGCACCAGCTCCTTCAAGGCTTTGAGCGTGTTCTCGTGATACAGGTGAACACGATTGGCCTTGCTGGGCACCACCAGCGCTCGCTCACGCTGCGGGTCTTGGGTGCTGACGCCAGTGGGGCACATGCCGGTATGGCACGCCTGGGCCTGGATGCAGCCCAGCGCAAACATGAAGCCGCGCGCCGAATTGCACCAGTCGGCACCGAGCGCCATCATGCGGGCGATGTCAAAGGCGCTGATGACCTTGCCAGCGCAGCCGACGCGGATCTTGTCGCGCAGGTTGAGCCCCACCAGCGTGTTGTGCACCAGCAGCAGGCCTTCTTGCAGCGGCGCGCCAACGTGGTCGGTGAACTCCAGCGGCGCGGCGCCGGTGCCGCCCTCGGCACCGTCGACCACGATGAAGTCGGGCGTGATGCCGGTCTCGAGCATGGCCTTGGCGAGTGCAAACCACTCCCAGGGGTGGCCGATGCACAGCTTGAAGCCGGTGGGTTTGCCCCCCGAGAGGCTGCGCAGCTTCTCGATGAAATGCATCATCTCGACCGGCGTGTTGAAGGCGCTGTGCCGGGCCGGCGAGATGCAATCCACACCCGCCGGCACCCCACGCGCCATGGCAATCTCGATCGTGACCTTGGGGCCCGGCAGCACACCGCCGTGGCCGGGTTTGGCGCCCTGGCTGAGCTTGAGCTCGATCATCTTGACCTGCGGGTCGCATGCATTGGCGGCAAAACGCTCGGCGTTGAAGCTGCCGTCGTCGTTGCGGCAACCGAAGTAGCCCGAGCCGATCTCCCAGATCAGGTCGCCACCATTGGCGCGGTGGTGCTGGCTGATTGAGCCTTCGCCGGTGTCGTGTGCAAAGCCGCCGCGCTTGGCGCCGGCGTTGAGCGCCAGGATGGCGCTGGCCGACAGCGCCCCGAAGCTCATCGCCGAGATGTTGAACACGCTGGCCGAGTAAGGCTGGGCACGCTGAGCGCCGATGGTGATGCGAAAGTCGTGTGTGGGCAGCTCGGTGGGAACCAGCGAGTGGTTGATCCACTCGTAGCCGGTGGCGCCCACGTCCATTTGTGTGCCGAAGGGGCGTTTGTCTTGGGCGCCCTTGGAGCGCTGGTAGACCAGCGAGCGCTGCGCCCGCGAGAACGGCGTCGCCTCGCCGTCACCCTCGATGAAGTACTGGCGGATCTCCGGTCGGATGTACTCCAGCATGAAGCGCATGTGACCAATGA
>JBBRFR010000177.1:0-8169 GCA_038241485.1 Burkholderiales bacterium | reverse complement strand
CATCGAAGTGACCGAGCAGTCGCTCAAGGGCAAGTGGTCGACGCTGATCTTCATGCCAGCTGCCTTCACCTTCAACTGCCCGACGGAAGTCGAAGACGCGGCCGAGCACTACGCCGAGTTCCAGAAGCTGGAAACCGAGGTCTACATCGTTACCACCGACACCCACTTTGCGCACAAGGTGTGGCACGAAACCTCGCCGGCCGTTGGCAAGGCCCAGTTCCCGCTGGTGGGCGACCCCACACACCAGCTGACCCGCGCTTTCGGCGTGCACATCGAAGAAGAGGGCCTGGCTCTGCGTGGAACCTTCGTCATCGACCCCGAAGGCGTGATCAAGACCGCCGAAGTGCATGACAACGCCATCGCCCGCGACGTCAAGGAAACGCTGCGCAAGCTGAAGGCTGCGCAGTACGTGGCCAAGAACCCGGGCCAGGTCTGCCCGGCCAAGTGGAACGAAGGCGCCAAGACAATCACCCCGTCGCTCGACCTGGTCGGCAAGATCTAAGCCCTCTCTTCAGCCTTTCCCAGAGCCCGCCCATCGCACCCGGCGGTGGGCCCCTTCGCCGCCCACCACGGGCCCGCGACAAGGGAGTGTCTCGTCCTGAATTCCAGATTCTTCGGAGCACACCACCATGTTGGACGCCAACCTCACAGCCCAGTTGAAGGCCTACCTCGAGCGGGTTCGCGAGCCGTTCGAGGTGGTGGCTTCGCTGGACGACAGCGAGAACTCACGCGACATGCTTAGCCTGCTGGAGCAGATTGCCGTGCTGTCGCCCCACATCACGCTCAAGACCGATGGCACCGATGCGCGCAAGCCGTCGTTCGCCTTGAACCGCATCGGCTCCGACATGGGCTTGCGTTTCGCTGCGATCCCGCTCGGCCATGAGTTCACCTCGCTCGTGCTGGCGCTGCTGTGGGTCGGCGGCCACCCGCCGAAGGCCGAGCCCGAGTTGATCGAGCAGATCAAGAGCCTCGACGGCGAGTACCGCTTCGAGATCTACATGTCGCTCACCTGCCACAACTGCCCCGACGTGGTGCAGGCGCTCAACCTGATGGCGGTGATGAACCCCAAGGTGCGCGTCGTGATCATCGACGGTGGCTTGTTCCAAGACGAAGTCAACGCACGCCAGATCATGGCCGTGCCCTCCATCTACCTCAATGGCGAGGTTTTCGGCTCGGGCCGCATGGGCGTCGAAGAGATCGTCGCCAAGCTCGACACCGGCTCGGCAGCCCGCGAGGGAGTCAAGCTCACGGCCAAGGCGCCGTATGACGTGCTCATCGTGGGTGGTGGCCCGGCCGGCGCGGCGGCTGCGGTGTACGCGGCGCGCAAAGGCATTCGCACCGGCGTTGTGGCCGAGCGTTTTGGTGGGCAGGTCAACGACACGCTGGCGATCGAAAACTACATCTCGGTGGTCGAGACCGACGGCCCCAAGTTCGCTGCCGCGCTGGAGCAGCACGCGAAGGCGTATGAGGTCGACCTGATGAACCTGCAGCGTGCCGACAAGCTCATTCCGGCAACGGCGCCCGGCGGCTTGATCGAGGTGCAGTTCGCCAACGGCGGTGTGCTCAAGAGCAAGACCGTGATTCTTTCCACCGGCGCGCGCAGGCGCGAGGTCAACGTGCCCGGCGAGAAGCAGTACCGCAACGCGGGCGTGGCCTATTGCCCGCACTGCGACGGGCCGTTGTTCAAGGGCAAGCGTGTGGCGGTGATCGGCGGGGGCAACTCCGGCGTCGAGGCCGCCATCGACCTGGCGGGCGTGGTGGGCCACGTCACGCTGATCGAGTTTGCTGAAGCGCTGCGCGCCGATGCGGTGCTGGTCAAAAAGCTCAAGAGCCTGCCCAACGTGAGCATCCACACGAATGCGCTGACCACCGAAATCACCGGCGACGGCCAAAAGGTCAGCGGCCTGACCTACACCGAGCGCGCCAGCGGCGAGTCACGCCACGTCGAGCTCGAAGGTGTGTTTGTGCAGATCGGGTTGGTACCCAACACCGAGTGGTTGAAGGGGATGATCGAGCTGTCGCGCCACGGCGAGATCGTGGTTGACGCGAAGGGCCAGACCTCGCTGCCGGGGGTGTTTGCGGCAGGTGACGTGACCACGGTGCCGTTCAAGCAGATCGTGATTGCGGCGGGTGATGGCGCCAAGGCAGCGCTGGGCGCGTTTGACCACCTGATGCGGTCTTGAGCCGGTGTTAGGGAGAGATCGCGCCGAGCAACTCGGTTTCGATCTCGATCTGCATCTTGTTCTGCTGCAGCGCCGAGCCGTCGATCAGGAAGGTGTCTTCCACCCGTTCGCCCAGCGTGGTGATCTTGGCGAGCTGCAGGTTGATGTGGTGCTGCGCCAGCACGCGGGCGATGGAATACAGCAGCCCCGAGCGGTCGCTGGTCGACACGCCGAGCAGCCAGCGCTGGCCACGCTCGTCAGGCCGCAGCGTCACACGCGGCGTGATCGGGAACGACTTCACGCGCCGCGACAGGCGCCCGCGCGAAGGTTCGGGCAGCGGGCCGTCGGCCTTGAGCGCGAGTGTGGCCTGCGTCTCTACCAGTGAGATCAGGTCGCGGTAGTGCTGGTCGATCTGCGGGCTGATCACCTGGAAGGTGTCGAGCGCATAACCGGCACGCGTGGTGTGGATCTTGGCGTCGAGAATGTTGAAGCCCGCGCTGTCGAAGTAGCCGCAGATGCGGGCAAACAGGTCAGGCCGATCGGGTGCGTACACCAGCACCTGCAAGCCTTCGCCCAGCGACGACAGGCGCGCACGCACCACCGGCTCTTTGGTCTCGACGAAGCGGAACAGCGAGCGCGCATGCCAGGCGATGTCGCCCGCATCGTGGCGCACGAAGTAGCTCAGCTCCAGCGTGGCCCACAGCGGCACTTCGGTGCCCGGCAGCAGCGAGTAGAGGTTGAGCGTGTGCCGAGCTTCCTGCTTGCGGGCCTCGATTTCGGCGTCCATGTTGGGCCGGGCGCCGCCCAGCGCGCGCAGCGTGAGTCGGTACAGGTCTTCGAGCAGCTTGCCCTTCCAGGCATTCCACACCTTGGGGCTGGTTCCGCGGATGTCGGCCACCGTGAGCAGGTACAGAGCCGTGAGCCGACGCTCATTGATCACCAGCTTGGCGAAGGCCTCGATCACGTCGGGGTCGCTCAGGTCTTCTTTCTGGGCGATGCGCGACATGGTCAGGTGGCCCTTGACCAAAAACTCGATCAGCGAAGCGTCTTCCTTGTCGATGCCGTGGTCGCGGCAGAAACGGCGCGCTTCCACGGCGCCCAGGTCAGAGTGGTCACCGCCGCGGCCCTTGGCCACGTCATGGAAGAGGGCGGCCACGCAGAGGATCCAGGGCTTGTCGAAGGTCGAGGCGAGTTGCGAGCAGAACGGGTATTCGTGGGCATGTTCGGCAATGAAAAAACGCCGCACATTGCGCAGCACCATCAAGATGTGCTGATCGACGGTGTAGACGTGGAACAGGTCGTGCTGCATCTGGCCCACGATGCGGCGAAACACCCACAGGTAGCGGCCCAGCACGCTGGTCTGGTTCATCAAACGCAAGGCGTGCGTCTGGCCTTCGGGCTGCTGCAGGATCTGCATGAAGGTGGCGCGGTTCGCCGGGTCACGGCGGAACTCGCCGTCCATCACCTCGCGGGCGTTGTAGAGCGCACGCAGCGTGCGCGCCGACAGGCCTTCGATGCCGTGCTCCTTCTGGAACACGAGAAAGGTTTCCAGGATGGCGTGCGGCTCGCGCTCGTAGAGGTCGTCGCTCACCACTTCGAGCATGCCGTCGCGGTCGAGAAAGCGCGCGTTGATGGGGCGCATCGGCGCGTCCTGCGAGCCATTGACACGCTCCTCGATGTTGAGCACCAGGATCTGGTTCAGCTGCGCCACCGCCTTGGCCGCCCAGTAGTAGCGCTTCATCAGCACCTCAGACACCCGCTGGCCCTTGGTCGCCTTGTAGCCGAAGCTCTCGGCCACGGCCGTCTGCAGGTCGAACACCAGCCGGTCTTCGCGCCGCCCAGCCACCATGTGCAGCCGCGCGCGGATCAGCCGCAGCAGGCCTTCGTTGCGCTGCAGTTGCTTCACTTCAAACGGCGTGATCAAGCCCTTGGCCGCAAGCTCCGTCCAGCTCTTGCCGAGACCGGCGGCGCGCGCCACCCAGATCAGCACCTGCAGGTCACGCAGGCCACCGGGGCTCTCTTTGCAGTTGGGCTCGAGCGAGTAGGGCGTGTCTTCGTACTTCTGGTGGCGCTGGCGCATCTCGAGCGTCTTGGCCACCAGAAAGGCCTTTGGGTCCATGGCCGCGGCATGGGCGCGGCGGAAGGCGGTGAAGACGCGCTTGGAGCCGCAGAGGTAGCGCGATTCGAGCAGCGCGGTTTGCACGGTCACGTCGTTCGCGCTCTCGGCGGTGCATTCGTCGACGGTGCGCACGCTGGAGCCGATCTCCACGCCGATGTCCCAACAGGCGGTGATGAAACCTTCGACCGACGACTTCAGCGCGTCGTTGGGCGAGCCGGCCAGCCGTGCGTTGGCGAGCTCGTCACCCGGTGGCAGCAGCACCAGCACGTCCACATCAGAGTGTGGGTACAACTCGGCGCGGCCATACCCGCCCACGGCCACCAGGGCGGCGCCGGGCGGCATCATCGCGTGTTCCCACAGCTCGAGCAGGGTCTGGTCGACGTGGCGTGCCAGCGCGCGCACCAGGCGGGTGGCGGCGAGCGCGCTGGGGCGCGACTCGCGGAAGTGCGTCAGCAGCGCGGCCTTGCCCTCGCGGAACTGCGCGCGCTGCTCGCTGATGCTGCGGGGGGTGCCAGCGGGCGCCCGGGTGGTTTCAGCCACGACCGCCATGGGCGGCTCCTCTTCAGGCGGTTGCGGTGGCGGGCGCGGTCACGAAGGCGGGCGGCGGCGCGCTGCCGCCCGACAGCGTCAACACCTCGTAGCCCGTTTCGGTGACGAGCACCGTGTGTTCCCATTGGGCCGAGAGCGAGCGGTCTCGGGTGACGATGGTCCAGCCGTCGCCGGTTTCGCGGATGTCGCGGCGGCCGGCGTTGATCATCGGCTCAATGGTGAACACCATGCCCGGCACCAGCTCTTCGAGCGTGCCGGGGCGGCCGTAGTGCAGCACCTGTGGCTCTTCATGAAACTTCTGGCCGATGCCGTGGCCACAAAACTCGCGCACGATGGCGAAGCCGGCGTTCTCGCCGAAGGTCTGGATGGAGTGGCCGATGTCGCCCAGACGTGCACCGGGTTTCACCTTCACGATGCCCTTCCACATGGCGTCATAGGTGAGGGCGCACAGGCGCTTGGCGGCGATCGAGCCTTCACCCACGATGAACATGCGGCTGGTGTCGCCGTGCCAGCCGTCTTTGATGACGGTGACGTCGATGTTGACGATGTCGCCGCTCTTCAGCGGCCGGTCGTTCGGGATGCCGTGGCACACCTGGTGGTTGATCGAGGTGCAGATCGATTTGGGGTAGGGCGTGTAACCCGCCGGCTGGTAGTGCAGCGGCGCAGGGATGGCCTGTTGCACACCCACGATGTGATCGTGGGCCAGGCGGTCGAGTTCTTCGGTGCTGATGCCGGGCTTGACGTGCGGCGTGAGCATGTCCAGCACTTCAGAGGCGAGGCGGCCGGCGACGCGCATGCGTTCGACATCGGCCGCGGATTTGATCGTGATCGTCATAGGGCGGAATTATGGCTAGGGCCGGCGCTTGCGCGCCTTAACTTCACTGCGTGAAGTTAGCCTTCGCCGCAATGATCCGAAGGCTCATTGTGTCACCCGACCCGTAAAATGCGGGGTTTCCGTCTCAAGACCCCAGCCACCGTTCGGGCTGAGGTATCGAAGCCCGGCGCGAAGCCCAGCGCGAAGCTCGGCGGCCCTCGCTGCCCTTCGATACCTCAAGGCGAACGGTGATGTGTGACCCAATTCCGACCCGAGCCCACCCGCGTGATTTCCACCCCCAAGCATCTGCTGCACTTCGAGGGCGGCAACGCCTTGTCTGCCTTCCGCGCCCAGGCCTTGCTGCCGCGTCTCCATGCGGTGAGCCCGCGCATCACCGGCGTGTTTGCACGGCATGTGCACTGGGTCTGGAGCGAAGCGGCCCTGGCCCGGGAGGCGGTGGACAAGGCGCAGGCCCTGCTGCACTACGGCGACGCTTACACCGGATCGGCCGAGGGCGCTCTGATCGTGGTGGCGCCGCGTCTGGGCACGGTGTCGCCCTGGGCCTCCAAGGCGACCGACATCGCCCACAACTGCGGGCTGGCGATCAAGCGGGTGGAGCGTGTCACCGAATACCGCTTGACGCTCAAGAGCGGCTTGCTGGGCGGCGTCAAGGCACTGAGCGCCGAAGAGCTGCAAGCCGCCGCCGCGCTGCTGCACGACCGCATGACTGAGAGCGTGTTGTGGGCGCGCGAAGACGCTCGCCACCTGTTCGACGAACAACCCGGCAAGCCGATGGCGCACGTGGACGTGCTGGGGCAGGGGCGCGGCGCGCTGGAGTCGGCCAACACCGAGTTCGGCCTCGCCTTGAGCGACGACGAGATCGACTACCTCGTCAACGCCTTCACGGCGCTCAAGCGCAACCCGACCGACGTGGAGCTGATGATGTTCGCGCAAGCCAACAGCGAGCATTGCCGCCACAAGATCTTCAACGCGCAGTTCACCATCGACGGCGTGGCGCAAGAAAAGTCGATGTTCGGGATGATCCGCAACACCCACACGCTTGCGCCGCAGCACACGGTGATTGCCTACAGCGACAACGCCTCGGTGATGGAAGGCGGCCCGACCGAGCGCTGGCTGCCGCAGGGTTACACCAACGCGCCGCAGTACGCCGCGCGCCTCGAGACGGTGCACGTGCTGATGAAGGTGGAGACGCACAACCACCCCACCGCCATTTCGCCGTTTCCCGGTGCTTCGACCGGCGCGGGGGGTGAGATTCGCGACGAAGGTGCCACCGGGCGCGGCTCCAAACCCAAGGCGGGTTTGACGGGCTTCAGCGTATCGAACCTGCACCTTCCCGGCACCAACGAACCCTGGGAACAAACGCACTACGGCAAGCCCGAACACATTGCGAGCCCCTTGCAGATCATGACCGAGGGCCCGCTGGGCGGCGCGGCCTTCAACAACGAGTTTGGCCGGCCTAACCTGGGCGGCTACTTTCGTGTGTATGAGCAGACCGTGGGGGATGACGCCAACGCGCTGCGCCGCGGTTACCACAAGCCCATCATGATCGCGGGCGGCCTGGGTTCGATCTCGGAGTCGCAGACCCAGAAGATCCAGTTCCCCGCCGGCACCTTGCTGATCCAGCTCGGTGGCCCCGGCATGCGCATCGGCATGGGCGGCAGCGCGGCCAGCTCTATGGCGGCGGGCGCCAACGCGGCTTCCCTCGACTTCGACTCGGTGCAACGCGGCAACCCCGAGATTCAGCGCCGTGCGCAAGAGGTCATCAACCACTGCTGGGCCTTGGATGAGGGAAACCCGATCCTCGCCATTCACGACGTGGGCGCGGGTGGCATCTCCAATGCCTTCCCTGAGCTGGTGGATGGTGCGGGCCGCGGCGCGCGTTTTGATCTCTCCAAGGTGCCACTGGAAGAAAGCGGTCTCGCGCCCAAAGAAATCTGGTGCAACGAAAGCCAGGAGCGCTATGTGATGGCGGTGCGCGCTGATGCGCTGCCGCTGTTCGAGGCCATGTGCACTCGCGAGCGCTGCCCGTTTGCCATCGTGGGTGTGGCCACCGACGAGAAGCAGCTGACGCTCGATCAGCCAGGCTCTGCTGACAAACCAGCGGACCGCCCGATCGACATGCCGATGGACGTGCTGCTCGGCAAGCCGCCCAAGATGCACCGTGACGTCAAGCGTGTGTCGCGCCAGTTTGCCGCGCTGAACCTCAACGACGTGTCGCTCGACAAGGTGGCCTTCGACGTGTTGCGCCACCCGACGGTGGCCAGCAAGCGCTTTCTCGTGACCATCGGCGACCGCACGGTGGGTGGCCTCAACCACCGCGACCAGATGGTCGGCCCCTGGCAAGTGCCTGTGGCTGACGTGGCGGTGACCTTGGCCGACTACAGCGGCTTCCGCGGTGAGGCCATGAGCATGGGCGAGCGCACGCCCTTGGCCGCGCTGGACGCGCCGGCTTCGGGCCGCATGGCGGTGGGTGAGGCCATCACCAATTTGCTGGCTGCGCCTTT
>JBBRFR010000176.1:0-8230 GCA_038241485.1 Burkholderiales bacterium | reverse complement strand
GCGGGGAAGGCGGCCTGCGCTGCGGCCACCGCCGCATTCACCTCGTCGGCATTGGCCAGCGCCACCTGGCGAGCCACCGCGCCAGTGGCCGGGTTGAACACCGGCTGGCTGCGCCCGCTGCGCGACTCGATGGCACCGCCGTTGATGAAATGCCCCACGTCGTGGGTGGTGGCAAACGGTGCAGGTGCGCCCATGGTGTGGTCTCCGGTGTGTCGCGTTGGAAGCCCAGTCTAGGCCTGCACGATGGCCCTGCCAACCACGTTGGCGTGACTACATTGTTCGTTAAACTGAACAATCAACTGACTTCGATTCCACCCAATGCCTGCCCCACCCGCGCGGCCTGACCAACGCATCGACCTGCTGTGGCCCCAGGTGCACACGCTCGCACTGCTGGCCCAACTGAGCAGCTTCACGCAGGTGGCACAACGCCTGGGAATGTCCAAGGCCGCGGTGAGCCAGCGCATCACCGACCTGGAGCGTGCGGTCGGCCAGACCCTGGTGCAGCGCACCACCCGCTCGGTGCGCCTCACCGACGCCGGCCAGCGGCTGGTCGAACAAACCGCCGAGAGTTTTGCCCACATCGCCCGCAGCGTGGGCGAAGCGCGCGACAACGCCGCCCAGCCGCGCGGCCTGGTGCGTGTGACGGCGCCGGTGGCGCTGGGCCGCCAACATGTGGCGCCGCTGATCGACAGTTTTGTGCGCGAGCAGCCGCAGGTGCGCGTCGAGCTCGATCTGTCAGACCGTTTGCTCACCCTGGCGCATGAAGGGTTCGATCTCGCGGTGCGCCACACCAGCGCCCCACCCGACAACCACGTGGCCTGGAAGCTCTGCGCCTCACGCTCGCTGCTGGTGGCGAGCAGCGCTTACCTCAAGCGGCAGGGCACACCCACCCACCCCAACGAGCTGGCGAACCACGCCTGCCTGCCCTACCTGCGCACAGGCCCTTCGGTGTGGCAGTTTGAGCGTGGCCTGCGCGGTGAGCCCGAGCGGGTGAGCGTCACCGTGCAAGGGCCGCTGCGCGCGAACAACAGCGAGGTGCTGCGCGATGCGGCGATTGGCGGCCAGGGCATCGCCCTGTTGCCCGACTTCAGCGCCGCGCAGGCCGTGCGTGCCAAACGTTTGCAAGTGCTGCTGCCCACCTGGCGCCCGGTCGGCGTGTTCGGTGACGCCATCTATGCCATGCACCCCTGGAGCCCCACCACGCCGAAGGCGGTGCAGGCGCTGGTGGCGCACCTGCGGCAGGCTTTGAACGCGGGCTTCAACGCGTAAAAAAAAGCCCACCCGGTAAGGGGTGGGCATTCAAGTCCTCGGAAGGACGTCGTTGGGACCGTTGCGGTTCTCTCGCTTCTTTGGCGCGTTCTTTTTATTCAGCGCTCTGGCGATTCGAACCTTGTACCTCGCGGCCTGTGAAGACCCCGTGTGACAGCACAAGAGAAACTGTAGTCGCGCGGAGTGGGCACAAACCATCCCCAATACGAGGGGCGGTTTTGACACGCTTTGTAGCAACCGTTCACAGGGGCATCGCACAACACCGCACGCCGCCTGGATTTGCGCCACATTCGCGGGGTCGTCGCCTGATGTTTTGGCCTCACCCCCTTTTGGGGGGCGTGGCGCGACAATGCCGCCATGCCCACCTTTCACCGCCCCTTGAACGCACCGTTGAACGAACACGAGCTTGACGAGTTGCAGGCTCTCCTCGACACCGTGCCCGCGCCGCTGGAGCCGCTGGACGTGAGCATGCTCGACGGCTTTTTGTGTGGCCTGCTGGTGCAGCCGACTCGTGTGCCCAGCAGCCGCTGGCTGCCACACATCACCGATGCCGACGGCCGCGTGTTGCCGCGCGGCTTTGATGCCACACGCTTGCATGAACTGGCGCAACGCCGCCATGCCGAGCTGAACGACGCGATCTCACGCCGCCAGTGGTTCGACCCCTTGGTGTTCGAGCTGGAAGGCGAAGACGGCGAGCCCTCGGAGGTGGACGCGGTCTACCCCTGGGTGGCGGGTTTTGCGACGGCGATGGAGCTATTCCCCGAGCTGATGCGCGGCGACGCACAAGCGCTCACCGAACCGCTCGCGCTCTTGTACCGGCACCTCGATGCCGACGACCTGGAAGACGCCGACGATCTGCTCGAAGAGATCGAAACCCTGGAGCCCCCCGAAGACCTGGCCGAAGCGGTGGAATGCCTGGTGCGCGCGACACTGTTGTTGGCCGATGTGGGCCGCCCACAACCGGCCACCCCCACGGCGCCCAAGCGGCGGCCGCCGCCGCGCCGCCACTGATCACACGCCGCGTGTGAACCAGCGCTGCGCATGAAGCGCCAGGCCGGTGGCGACGCTGGCAAAACGGTCGCCACGCACCGCCTGCGCGTGCGGGAATGCGGCTGCGATCTGTTGAGCCAACAAACGCAAGCCGGTCGAGCCGCCGGTGAAATAGAGCGCGTCGATCTGCTCCGGCCGCAAGCCGGCTTGTGCCACCGTGGCACAAGCCGCATCGACGATGCGGGCCAGGTCAGCTTCGATCGCCTGCGCCGCTTCACCTTCGGTCAGCATCACCGCCAGGTGGCGCTCCACGTGGCCGAGGTCGATGCGGGTGTGGCCGCCTTCGGCCACGCTGATCTTGGCGGCCTCGGCGCGTGAGGCCAGCTCGTGGCCGAGGCGCTCGGTCACCACCGTCATCAGGCGCTGGTGGTGTTGTGCGTCGGCATAAAACGAGCGCATCTGCCGCAGCTCGGCCACCCGCTGCGGGTTGTAGACGGTGTTGATCAGGTGCCAGGTGGCGAGGTCGAAATACACCGCGCTGGGCACCTCGCGCGCTGGCGCGCCGTTGACGCTGGGACCGAAAGCACCGTAGCCAAATTCACCGAGGATGCTGGCCAGCTCCACACGGCGGTCAAAGTCGGTGCCGGCAATGTGCACCCCGTGGTTGGCCAGGATGTCGCCTTTGCGTTCGAGCCGCTTGGCCTGTTGCGGGCCCACCCGCACGACCGAAAAGTCGGAAGTGCCGCCACCGATGTCGGCCACCAACACCACCTGCTCGCGGCTCACACTTTGTTCGAAGTCAAAGGCCGCGGCGATCGGTTCATACTGGAAATGCACCTCGCGAAAACCCACCGCGCGCGCGGCCGATTCGAGCGCGGCCTGCGCCTTGGCGTCACGCTCGGGCTCGTCGTCGACGAAGAACACCGGCCGCCCCAGCACCACCTGCTCGATGCGCTGGCCCGTCTGGCGTTCGGCCAGCGTTTTCAAGTGCAGCAGGTACCCGGTGATGATGTCGAGGTACTTCACACCCCGGCCGCCGCCCACGTCGGTGGTCTGCTCGACCAGGCTGCTACCGAGGATGCTCTTCATCGAGCGCATCAGCCGCCCGTCGACCCCATCGACATACGCCGCCAGCGCCGCGCGGCCAAAGGCACGCGGCGGGCCATTCGTCTCCGGCCCTTCAACGTAATAGAACACCGCGGTGGGCATGGTGCGCTGGCCCGGCTCCAGCTCAACCAGGCGCATCTCGCCCTCAAGGGGAATCGCAATGGCCGAATTGGAGGTGCCGAAATCGATGGCGCAATACATGAAGGTGGGGGGTCACGCGAGGGGGGCGCGATTGTAGACTCGCCGGCCATGAGACACCCTGCATCCACCTGCGCGCGGGCCGAGCACCGGGCCGCCCCAAGCCGGCCCGCCATCCCCTCGAGGGATCGTTGGGCGTACTCGCCGGACTCACCGGGCGGGGGGTCGTCATGAACGACGACCTGCCCGCCCTGCTGTCACGCATCGCCTTGCATGACCGGGCGGCGTTCGAGCGGCTTTATCGTGCCACCTGCACGCATCTGTTGAGCGTCGCCTTCCGTATATTGAACAACAGAGACCGCGCCGAAGAGGTGCTGCAGGAAGCTTTTATGAACGTCTGGCACAGCGCCAGTGGCTACAACCCCGTCGTGGCCACGCCCATGACCTGGCTGATCAACATCGTGCGCAACAAGGCGATCGACGCCCTGCGCTCGGGCAAGACCGAGCGCGGCTCGACCGTGGCGCTCGACGACGACGCGCTGGCGGTGGCGGGCGATGCCGCGCTCGAACCGCAACGCCTGCTCGACGACAGCCTGACCAAGGCGCACATCGATGCCTGCATGAGCGGGCTCGGTGCCTCTCAGCGGCAGGCCTTGGCGCTGGCGTACTACCGCGGCATGGTGCACACCGACATTGCCGAGTCGCTCAACGTGCCGCTCGGCACGGCCAAAGCCTGGGTGCGGCGTGGGCTCGATAAACTGAAAGATTGTTTGCAGTTGGCGGGGGTGTCCGGATGAACTACCTTCTGCCCGAACGCCTTGACCGCCTGGCGCGCGAATACGCGCTGGGCACGCTGAGCGGCGGCGCACGGCGGCGCTTCGAGCGTGTGCTGGCCCAGGCGCCGGCGGCCGGGCGGGCAGTGGCGGCGTGGCAAGAGCGCTTCACCGTTTTGTCGGCCGGCCTGCCGCCGATGGCGCCCCGCCCTGGCGTGTGGCGCGGCCTGGAGCAGCGCCTCTTTGCCGCGCCGGCCAAGCGTGAAGGCTGGTGGCGCGCACTCGGCGGTGTGTTGGCCGGCGTGCTGCTGTGCAGCGTGCTGCTGCGCCTGCAACCCGGCTTGATGGGCCTGGAGCCGCGGGTCGATTCTTTGCCCGCCAGTTACGTGGGCCTGCTGACCGATGTGGAAGGCAAACCCAGCGTGCTGGCCAGCTCACGTCGGCATGGCAAACAACTCACCGTGAAGCTCTTGCAACCACTCAACGTGCCGCATGACCGGGTGGCACAGCTGTGGGCCTTGCCGAGTGACGGCAGCCCGGCCTTCCCGGTCGGCGTGGTGCCGGCGCGCGGCACGGCCACGCTGACGCTCAGCGACAGTTCGGAGAAGCTGTTCTCCAAGGTGTCGCGCCTGGCGGTGAGCCTGGAAGCCACACCGGCCAAGCCGGGCGATCAGCCCACACAACCGTTTGTCTTGAGCGGCCATTGCGTCAAGCTTTGGTAGCGGACGAAACTTTTTTTCATCTGGCTGCGTCCGTGGCCCAGGCTCGCTGCGTAAGTCCCTTCAAGACGCCGATGTCGGGGTCTACTTTCAGCCAAAAGGACAACACACCATGATGAACCGCACCCTGATCACCGGCCTGCTGGCCCTGTCTTTGAATGCCGCCTTCGCCGCCGACACGGCGCCGACTCCGAAGGACACGCTGGCCGACGCGCGCGCACAAATCGCCGCCAAAAACTACACCGGCGCGCTCGAAGAACTGAAGCGTGTCAACGACGTCACCAGCGCCGATTGGAACAACCTGATGGGCTACAGCCTGCGCAAGCAAAAGACGCCCGATCTGGCGGGCTCGGAGAAGTACTACAACGAAGCGCTGCGCATCGAGCCCCAGCACCGCGGCACGCTCGAATACTCGGGCGAGCTCTACCTGACGAAGGGTGACCTGGCGACGGCAGAGAAGCGCCTGGCAGCGCTTGACAAGGCCTGCACCCTGCCTTGCGCCGAATACACCACCTTGAAGAACGCCATCGCGCGCTACAAGGCGAACGGCAACACAAGCGCCTCCAGCGACTATTGATCGCTCACGCCGTGGCCACGCGCAAAGCGTGGCCCGGATCGCGGCCGTAAAAGCCAAAGTCGAGCGACGGCTGCACGCCGCTCATCAGCTCGGCCAGTGCACGGCCCGAGCCGGCGCCGTGTGTCCAGCCCAGCGTGCCGTGGCCCGCGTTGACCCACAGGTTGGCCAGCTTGCTGCGGCCGATGTAGGGGATGTTGTTGGGCGTGCTCGGGCGCAGCCCAGCCCAGAAGTGGGGCTCGCTCGTGTCGGCCACACCCGGGAACAGTTCTTCGTAGCGGCGCACCAGGGCCTGGCAACGAACGCGTGAGGTGTGGCCGTCAAGCCCGGTGTCGTAACCCGCCATCTCGGCGGTGCCGGCCACGCGGATGGTGTCGCCCAGGCGGCTGACTGCGATCTTGCGCCTGTCGTCGATCATGCTGACCACACTCGCGCGCTCGGGGCGCTTCAACTTGAACGTGGCCGAGTAGCCCTTGGCCGGGTAAATGTTGAGGTAGATGCCCAGCGGGCGCAGCAGCGGTGCGGTGAAGCTGCCCATGGCGGCCACAAACGCATCGGCTTGCAGCGTGCGGCGCTGCCCCGCGAGCTGGTCGCCCACACGCAGGCTTTGCACGCTGCCGCCGGCGGCGTCGAAGCCGAGGATGTCGTGTTCGTAGAGGAAGGTTGCACCGCGCTGTTGGCACAGGTGCGCGAGTTTCTGCGTGAAGACGCGTGCGTCACCCGACTCGTCGCTCGCGGTGAAGGTGCCGCCGGCGATGTGCTCGCCAAAGCTGCGCAACGCGGGCTCAATCTTCAGCACCTCGTCGCGCGAGAGCACGCGCCGGTCGACACCATGACGGCGCATCAAGATCACACCGGCAGCCGCCGCGTCGAAGTCTTGGGTGCTGGAAAAGAAGTGCAGGATGCCGCGCTCCAGCCGGTCGTAGTCGATGCCGGTTTGTGCCACCAGGCTTTTCAGCGACTCGTGGCTGTAACGCCCCAGCGCCACCAGCTGCGTCACGTTGCGCTCGAAGGCGGCATGGGTGCATTGCGAGAGAAAGCTCAAGCCCCAGCGCCACTGGTGCGGGTCGAGCTTGGGCCTGAACAGCAAGGGCGAATCGTCGCGCGCCAGCCACTTCAGCACCTTGAGCGGCGCACTCGGGTGGGCCCAGGGCTCGCAAAAGCTCACCGAGATTTGCGCGCCGTTGGCAAAGCTGGTTTCGAGCGCGGCGTCTTTCTGCCGGTCGACCACGGTGACCTCATGGCCTTGCTCCAGCAGGTACCACGCGGTGCTCACGCCGATGATCCCGGCGCCCATCACAACAACTTTCATCACACACCCCCTTTGAACAACAGCTGCGCGGCGACAGCCAACATCACCAGCGCCACACCGCCATCGATGACGCGCCACGCGCCCGGGTTGCGCAGCCAGCGCGACGCGGCCATCGCGCCATACCCCAGGGTCACGAACCACATCAGTGAAGCAAGGCCCGCTCCGACGGCAAAGGCCACGCGCCCGTCGCTGCCGTGTTGGGCGCCCACACCGCCCAACAACACCCCGGTGTCGAGGTAAACGTGCGGGTTCAGGAAGGTGAGCGCGAGCGTGCTGGTCAGCGTGGCGGCGAGCGTGTGGCCGCGCGTGCCGGCTTGCAGCAAAGCACCCCCGCCACGCCAGGCACGCTGCGCCGAGCGCAGACCGTAGACCAGCAAAAACGCCGCGCCGCCGAAGCGAAAAATGTGCAGCAAAAACGGCGACGACTGGATCAGCGCACCCAGGCCAAACACGCCGAGCGCGATCAGCAACCAGTCGGACACGGTGCACAACAGCACCACCGGGCCGACGTGCAGGTGGTTGAGGCCCTGGCGCAGCACCAGCGCGTTTTGGGCGCCGATGGCAACGATCAAGCCGGCCGTCATCAACCAGCCTTGAAGGAACGCCGAGGAAAGAGGGGCTGCCGTCATCTGCAGATTGTCGGAAGGCTCCGAGCCGAAGTGAAGCATCATTCATATTTCTCGCGCTACATAAGGTGGGCTAATGAAAGACCTGGACCCGGCCGCACTCGATTGCCTGGCGGCGCTGGCCGACGACGGCAACTTCGAACGGGCAGCGCTACGGCTCTCGATCACCCAGTCCGCCGTGTCGCAGCGCCTGCGCAGCTTGGAGGCCCAGGTGGGGCAATTGCTGGTGGTGCGCTCCCGCCCCTTGCGCCTGACCGAGCCGGGCAAAGTGCTGCTGCGTTTTGCACGCCAGCTGCAAGCCATGCGCGTCGACGTGGCGCATGAGCTGGGTGTTGACCCTGCTGCGCACCAGCGCCTGCCGATCGCCGTCAACGCCGACAGCCTGGCCACCTGGGTGATGCCGGCGCTGGACGCGCTGGTGCACGAAGGTGTGTCGCTGGAGCTGGTGGTCGACGACCAGGATTTCACCCACGACTGGTTGCGCCAGGGCGCGGTGCTCGGCTGCGTCAGCAGCGTCAGCGATGCGCTGCGCGGCTGCCGCGTGGTGCCACTGGGGGTGATGCGTTACACGGCGGTGGCGAGCCCCGGCTTCATCGCACAAACCTTGCCCCAGGGTCTGAGCCGGGCCAACTTTGCGCAGGTGCCGTTTCTGGTGTTCAACCGCAAGGACGACATGCAGCCGCAGTGGGTGTCGCGCGCTTTCGGGGTGCGTTCGCCGCGTG
>JBBRFR010000175.1:0-8255 GCA_038241485.1 Burkholderiales bacterium | reverse complement strand
GAACCTTTCCGAGTGGAAGATCGTCACCAAGATCCTCTTCCCCGCCGTACTGCCCTACATGCTGACCGGCGTGCGCCTCTCGGTGGGCACCGCCTGGCTGGTGATCGTGGCGGCCGAGATGCTGACCGGCGGTGTGGGCATTGGCTTTTGGGTGTGGGACGAGTGGAACAACCTCAACGTCACGCACATCCTGATCGCCATCTTCGTGATCGGCGTGGTTGGCCTGCTTCTTGAATGGGCATTGATCGCAGTAGCCAAGCGTTTCACCTACGACGAAGTCTGAGGAACACAGCATCATGAAAAACTTCATTGAAGTGCAAAACGCCGAGATGGTGTTCAGCACCAAGAAGGGCTCGTTCCACGCTCTGCGCGAGATCAACCTCACGGTGGCCAAGGGCGAGTTCGTCACGCTGATTGGCCACTCCGGCTGCGGCAAATCGACCCTGCTCAACCTGATCGCCGGACTCACGCTGCCCACAAGCGGCGTGCTACTGTGCGACAACCGCGAGATCGCCGCGCCCGGCCCCGAGCGCGCCGTGGTGTTCCAAAACCACTCGCTGCTGCCCTGGCTCACCTGTTTTGAGAACGTGCACCTGGCGGTGGAGCGTGTGTTCGGCAAGACCGACACGAGCGCCCGCCTCAAAGAGCGCACGCTCGCCGCGCTGGAGCTGGTCAACATGGGCCACGCCGCCACCAAGCGCCCGCATGAGATCTCCGGCGGCATGAAGCAGCGTGTGGGCATCGCCCGCGCGCTGGCGATGGAACCCAAGGTACTGCTGATGGACGAGCCCTTCGGCGCGCTCGATGCGCTGACCCGCGCTCATCTGCAAGACGAGTTGCTGAAGATCGTGGCACGCACACACAGCACGGTGGTGATGGTCACGCACGATGTCGACGAAGCCGTGCTCTTGTCCGACCGCATCGTGATGATGACCAACGGCCCAGCCGCCACCATCGGCGAGATTTTGTCCATTGAGTTGCCGCGCCCGCGCAACCGGGTGGAGCTGGCCGAAGAACCGCACTACGTGCACTACCGCCGCTGCGTGCTCGACTTCCTCTACACCCGCCACGGGCATGTGGAAAAAGTTGCTGCTTGAGCTGAGTTGAGTTGAGAGTGAGTGAGGGACCGCCGCTGGCCTGAGGGGGCTGGCGGCACACAGGCCAGGGCGAGAGCATCGCCCTGGCCTTTGTCATCAGAAGAAAACGTCGGAGGGAACCCATGCCTGCATCTGGTGCGACCAGCCTTGCCTTGCCTTGCGCTCAACCACGTCGGGCCCGAGCCGCCAGCCCGCGAGCGCGCTGGCGCGGTTAGATCATCTCGGCCTTCTTGGGAGTGGGCACCCCTGCCCAGTCACGACTTCAACGGCATCGTGAGCTTCTCAGGGCGTTTCGTCGGGCATTTGATCGTGTGGCTGCCGGCGGCGGCGCTCAAAGAGCTGCTGCTGATCCAGCGCGAGACCGACTTGTCGCGCCCCAACCTGCTCGACGCGGTGGGCGAAATCGCCAACACCCTGGCCGGCAATGCGCGCAAGGCCTTGGGCAAAGACCTGGAGATTTCAGTCCCCCACGGCGGTCCACTGTCGCTCGGGGAGTGAAACGCGCACGCGCAAACACCCCTATGTGATCACCTTCCGCTGGAACACCTACCCCGGCATGGTGTGTGTGGACTTGGCCGAAGTCGGCTGAAGGCAGGCACGCTGCTTGCTGATAGACCTGCGGCAAAAGCAATGCGATGCAATTGCCGACTGTCTCCTCAGTAGGGCCCCGGCCCTTTCATACAACCTCCTGACTTGGTCGTCAGGAGGTTTTTTTTAATGTTTCTCTTTGGTGTGATTGATCGAGTACTTCGGAATCTCGATGGTCACGTCTTCTTGCGCCAGGATCGCCTGACACGACAGGCGAGAGCTGGGCTCCAGGCCCCAAGCGCGATCCAGCAGGTCTTCTTCGACCTCGTCAATCTCACCCAGCGATTTGAGCCCTTCGCGCACCACCACGTGGCAGGTGGTGCAAGCCGCGATCATCTCGCAGGCGTGCTCGATCTCGATGTCGTGCTCAAGCAGCGCTTCGCAGATCGAGGTTCCCGCAGGCGCTTCGACTTGCGCACCGTTGGGGCAGTACTCGGGGTGGGGGAGGATCTTGATGATGGGCATTAGGAGTTCCGCCGGGCCGTCCCAAGGAACTCCTGCACCCCCTTGGGGGGCAGGAGCGTAGCGACGTGGGGGTCAATGTTCATTCTTCAGACTTCATCAACCCGCCGGCCGGCCAGCGCTCGGCGGATACCGCGGTTCATGCGTTCGGCCGCGAAGGCTTCAGTGCCTTTGGCCAGAGCCTCGACGGCGGTGTCAATGGCCGCGTGGTCTTCGCTGTTTTGAATGGTGTCGAGTGAGTCCAGCAGAGCTTCAATGCTGGCGTGCTCGCTGGCGCTCAACAAGTCACCGTCGGCCACCAGTGCCGAGCGTGTGGCCAAGAGCATGCGCTCGGCCTCGACACGCGACTCGCGCAGGCTGCGCGCGCGCATGTCGACTTCAGCCGTCGAGAAACTTTCGGTCAGCATGCGCGCCACTTCATCGTCGGATAGCCCGTAGCTGGGCTTCACGGTGATCGCAGCCTGCACACCCGAGCCTTCTTCGCGTGCGCTCACGGCCAACAGGCCATCGGCGTCGACCTGAAAACTCACGCGAATGCGCGCCGCGCCGGCCACCATCGGCGGAATGCCGCGCAGCTCGAAGCGCGCCAGCGAGCGGCAGTCGCTCACCAGCTCACGTTCGCCCTGCACCACGTGGATGGCCATGGCCGTCTGACCGTCTTTGAAAGTGGTGAAGTCTTGCGCACGCGCTGTGGGGATGGTGCTGTTGCGCGGGATGATGCGCTCGACCAGGCCTCCCATGGTCTCCAGGCCCAGCGACAAGGGGATCACGTCGAGCAGAAGCAACTCGTCGGCACCTGCGTTGCCGGCCAGCGCATTGGCCTGGATGGCGGCGCCCAGCGCGACCACTTCATCGGGGTTCAGATTGGTCAACGGCGTCATGCCGAAAAACTCACCCACTGCCGCTTGCACCTGCGGCATGCGGGTGGAGCCACCGACCATCACGACACCTTGCACGTCGTCCTTGGCCGCCTTGGCATCGCGCAGCACCTTGCGCAGAGCGCCCAGGGTGCGTTGGATCAGCTCGTGCGTGAGCGACTCGAGCTCCGCACGCGTCACACGCACCGACAGCTCGCCGCTGGCAAGCGGGCAGGCCAAGGTGGCATGGTCCGTCGTCGAGAGCTTTTCCTTAGCCGCACGCGCCGCGACTAGCACTGCGCGCTTGTCTTGCGGGGTGGTGGCTTCCTGGCCGCCTTGGCTCAAAGCCCAATCGGCGAGCAGACGATCGAAGTCATCGCCACCCAACGCCGAGTCGCCGCCCGTGGCCACCACCTCGAACACACCCTGGCTCAGGCGCAGCAGCGAAATGTCGAAGGTTCCGCCGCCCAGGTCGTACACCGCGTACAGGCCTTCAGAGCTGTTCTCCAGGCCGTAGGCGATGGCTGCGGCGGTGGGCTCGTTGATCAGGCGCAGCACGTTGAGGCCGGCGAGTTGCGCCGCGTCTTTGGTGGCCTGGCGCTGCGCGTCATCGAAATAGGCCGGCACGGTGATCACCGCACCGAACAGGTCGTCGGCAAAGGTGTCTTCGGCGCGGTAGCGCAAGTTGGCCAGAATTTCGGCCGACACCTCGACCGGTGACTTGACACCGTCAACCGTGCGCAGCTGCACCATGCCCGGCGCATCGACAAAGTCGTAGGGCAACTTCTCGCGCTGCGCAATGTCGGCCAGCCCACGTCCCATGAAGCGTTTGACCGACACGATGGTATTGCGCGGGTCGGTGGCCGCTTCCATCAGGGCGTCGTGCCCGATCTGGCGGCGGCCCCCTTCGAGGTAACGCACGGCCGAAGGCAGGATCACGTGACCACTGGCGTCGGGCAGGCATTCGGCCACACCGCTGCGCACGGCAGCCACCAGTGAGTGGGTCGTGCCGAGGTCGATACCGACGGCAATGCGGCGCTGGTGCGGGTCGGGGCTGCCGCCGGGTTCTGAAATCTGAAGCAAGGCCATGGTGTTGTCTATTGTCCCTGCGCTTCCAGGCGCCGATCGACGTCTTCGGCAAAGCGCTCAACGAACATGAGGGCTCTGACCTGCTGCGAAGCGGCGCCGTGGTCGCGCTGATCATCCAAGGTGAGCTGAAGTTGCTCCAGCGCCTGCGTGCGGTGCATGGCCACGGCATCGGCCAGCGCTTCGACGTCGCTCAGCAAGGTCGCCTCGTCCAAGGCTTCGCGCCACTCCATCTGCTGCACCAAAAAAACCGTCGGCATGGCAGTGTTGCTCTCGGAGTTGATCGGAGCACCGTTCAGCTCGCACAGGTAGGCGGCGCGCTTGAGCGGGTCTTTCATGCGCTGGTAGGCCTCGTTGACACGCACAGCCCACTGCATGGCGATGCGTTGCGACGCAGCCCCTTCGACGGCGAACCGATCCGGGTGAACCTGGGCCTGCAGCTCACGCCAGCGTGTGTCGACCAAGGAGCGATCTTGTGCAAACCGTCGGGGCAGGCCCAACAGGGTGAAGTCGTCGTCGTCCAGCTTCACGACACGCTCGATTCGTAGAAAAACAAAGGCGCGACCGCGGCCGCGCCTGCAAGAGACAGCCCGGGTTCAGACCCGGAACGATTCACCGCAACCGCAACGGTCTTTCTCGCGCGGGTTGTGAAACTTGAAGCCTTCGTTCAAGCCTTCACGCACGAAGTCGAGTTCGGTGCCGTCGAGGTACGGCAAGCTCTTGGGGTCAATCAGCACCTTCACACCATGGCCTTCGAAGATCACATCTTCAGGGGCCACGTCGTCGGCGTACTCAAGCTTATAAGCCAGGCCCGAGCAGCCGGTGGTCTTGACACCCAGGCGCACCCCCACACCCTTGCCGCGCTTGGTGATGTAGCGAGACACATGGCGTGCCGCAGCTTCTGTCAGCGTGACCGCCATTTCAATGTGCTTTCTTTGCCTTGTAGTCGTTCACGGCCGCCTTGATGGCGTCTTCAGCCAGGATCGAGCAGTGAATCTTGACCGGCGGCAACGCCAGCTCTTCGGCGATGTGGGTGTTCTTGATCGTCAGCGCTTCGTCAAGCGACTTGCCCTTGACCCACTCGGTGACGAGCGAGCTCGATGCAATCGCCGAGCCGCAGCCGTAGGTCTTGAACTTGGCGTCTTCAATCAGGCCAGTGACCGGATTCACCTTGATCTGCAGCTTCATCACGTCGCCGCAGGCCGGTTCGCCGACCATGCCGGTGCCCACCGTGTCGTCGCCCTTTTCGAACGAACCCACGTTGCGCGGGTTTTCGTAATGCTCAACCACTTTTTCGCTGTAAGCCATGTCAGTTCTCCAAAATCTGGTTCAGTGCGCCGACCACTGGATCGTGCTGATGTCGATGCCATCCTTGTGCATCTCCCACAGCGGCGACAGTTCGCGCAGCTTGGCCACGCGGTCTTTCAGCGTGGTGATCACGTAGTCGATTTCTTCCACGGTCGTGAAGCGGCCGATCGTCATGCGCAAGGACGAGTGCGCCAGTTCATCGCTGCGGCCGAGCGCCCGCAACACATAGCTCGGCTCCAGGCTGGCCGAGGTGCAGGCCGAGCCCGACGACACGGCAATGCCCTTGATGCCCATGATCAGCGACTCGCCCTCGACAAAGTTGAACGACATGTTCACGTTGTGCGGCACACGCTGGGTCGGGTGACCATTCAAGAAGGTCTGTTCGATGTCGGACAGGCCCGCAATCAGCCGTTGCTGCAGCATGCGGATGCGCTCGTTCTCCGCACCCATCTCTTCGCGGGCGATGCGAAAGGCCTCTCCCATGCCGATGATCTGGTGCGTGGCCAGCGTGCCCGAGCGCATGCCGCGCTCATGCCCGCCACCGTGCATCTGTGCTTCGATGCGCACCCGCGGCTTGCGGCGCACATACAGGGCGCCAATGCCCTTGGGGCCGTAGGTCTTGTGCGAGGCCAAGCTCATCAGGTCGACCGGCAACGTGGCCAGGTCCATCACCACCTTGCCGGTGGCCTGGGCCGCGTCGACGTGGAAGATGATGCCGCGCTCGCGGCACATCGTGCCAATGGCGTTGATGTCTTGAATGACGCCAATCTCGTTGTTCACGAAGAGCACCGACACCAAGATGGTGTCTGCACGCAAGGCCGCCTTGAGCTTGTCAAGATCGACCAAACCGTCTTCCCGCACGTCGAGGTAGGTGACTTCAAAACCTTGGCGCTCGAGCTCGCGCATGGTGTCGAGCACAGCCTTGTGCTCGGTCTTCAGGGTGATGAGGTGCTTGCCACGTGTCTTGTAAAACTGCGCCGCGCCCTTGAGGGCGAGGTTGATCGACTCGGTCGCGCCCGATGTCCAGACGATCTCTCGCGGGTCGGCGTTGACCAGACCGGCGACCTGTTCACGCGCCTTCTCGACAGCGGCCTCGGCTTCCCAACCCCAGGCATGGCTGCGTGACGCCGGGTTGCCAAAATGCTCGCGCAACCACGGAATCATCGCGTCTACCACGCGCTGGTCGACCGGCGTGGTGGCGCCATAGTCCATGTAAATCGGGAAGTGCGGGCTCATGTCCATGGCGGTACGGTGCCAAACAGTTACTTGGTGAACGCGGAACCGCCCAAAGCGAAGACCGAATTGGGGGCGGTGATCTTGATGGGCTTGACGACCGGCTGGGTCGAGATGGCGCGTTTGACGGGGTGCTCTTCGATCGAGACGCCCTTGGCCAGCTGCTCTTCGACCAGCTTGCGCAGCGAGATCGAATCGAGGTACTCGATCATCTTGGAGTTGAGACTGGCCCAAAGGTCGTGCGTCATGCAACGGCCCGAGTCTTCGCCCATGCAGTTTTCCTTGCCGCCACAGCCGGTGGCGTCGATGGGTTCGTCGACGGCGACGATGATGTCGGCGACGGTGATTTCTTCAGATTTACGGCCAAGCGAATAGCCGCCGCCCGGGCCACGGGTGCTCTCGACCAACTCGTGCCGGCGCAGCTTGCCGAACAGCTGCTCCAGGTAAGACAGCGAGATTTGCTGGCGCGCGCTGATGGCAGCCAGCGCGACGGGGCCTGTGTTCTCGCGCAAGGCGAGATCGATCATGGCGGTAACGGCAAAACGGCCTTTGGTGGTCAGACGCATGAAATCCTCCTGGTGCCGATGACGACACAAAATCAATGAAAGCGATCAATGGTGGTTTCGCGCTTATCGAGCCCCGCCGATGAAGCGGGATAACCCTCGGTCTTATCCCGACAGGTTTACTCAAGTATAGCTGAGACCTAGTGATTCGGTCGGCATTGGCTCAGGAAGTTCCCCCCACTGTGAACAAGCTTTTCTCGCAGGAGAAGGGCAACGAAGCCGGCACACGCGTCTTCAACGAGGTCGAGCACCTCCTCAAAACCGGCTGAGCCGCCTTGGTAGGGGTCGGGCACCACGTCCGCCTGATGCTGGCGGCAATGATCGGTCAAGCGCCCCAACTTAGGGCGATGTTGCGGCGGGCACTGCTCATCTAAAACGGACAAGTTGTCCCGATCCATAGCCAGGATGAAGTCGAATCGCTCGAAGTCGGCCGGGCTGACTGCGCGCGCCCGCAAAGTGCTCAGGTCGTAGCCGCGCCGCTGTGCGTGTGCCGCCGAGCGCGAATCGGGTGGCGAGCCGGCGTGCCAAGCGTGGGTACCGGCGGAGTCAACCGTGACCTTGTCACCCAGGCCGACTGCGGCCAGTTTGTGCCGCAACACCGCTTCGGCCGTGGGCGAGCGGCAGATGTTGCCCATGCACACCATCAACACCTTCACTTGCCCGCCCCCTGAGTCGGCGCGATGTTGTCTGCGCCCGCCGCGCCGAAAGCCTGCTCCCGCAGCATGGCCAGTTGGTCGCGCACACGGGCCGCCTTTTCGAACTCGAGATTGCGTGCGTGTTCGAGCATCAGCTTTTCGAGCTGCTTGATGCGTTTGCCCAGATCCTTCTCGGACAGCACCTCGACCGCCGCCGCGGCCAGGTCTCTTTGTTCGCCCTTGGTCTTCTCGGAATAAACGCCATCAATCAGGTCGCGCACCTGCTTCTGGATGCTGCGCGGCGTGATGCCGTGTTCGGTGTTGGGGATGATCTGCCGCGCGCGGCGGCGCTCGGTCTCGTCGAGCGCCAGCTTCATCGAGTCGGTGACCTTGTCGGCGTAGAGGATCGCCTTGCCGTTCAGGTTG
>JBBRFR010000174.1:0-8279 GCA_038241485.1 Burkholderiales bacterium | reverse complement strand
TGATCTCGGCGTCGTAGCCGCGAAACGCCAGGCGCTGGCGCAGGCTCTGCACCACCTCCAACGCGGCCGGCAGCATGCTCAGCAGCGCGAGGCTCTTGGCCGACTCTTCGGGCACGGCCTTCACCGTGATCTTGCCGCCGGCGTCTTGCACGTTGCTCAAGAGCTTGGACAAACGCGGCGGCAGGCTGTTGGCCGAGGCCGGCACCATCATCGGGATGTCGACCACCTCCACGCCGTCGCCCACAGCGCCTTGCACCTGGCGCTCGAAGGCATCGGTGTCGATGAACGAGATGCGCTGCGGCACACCGGGCTGAGCGGGCGGTGCGCTGGAGCAGGCACACAGGGTGGCCACCGCGGCGACCAGGAGCGCACGGGGAAATACACAAGGAAATACAGAAGAAAACACAGACGTCATGGCGAGAGGCTTTCAGGTGATTCGTTGCGCACCATCATCGCCCAGCCCTCTAACGCCTGCGCGTGCAGATGCCGCACTTTTGGCCACACATGCGCACGCAGCCCTCGGCCCTTCAGCCGATGCCGGTGGTGAGCGCCTCGTCGATCAGCTCGACCCAATGCCGCACCGGCGTGGCCGTGCCGCTTTGCAGGTGCTGGATGCAGCCGATGTTGGCCGACACGATCACCTGCGGCTCGCTCGCGGCCAATTGCTTCAGCTTGCGGTCGCGCAGCTGGTGCGACAGCTCGGGCTGCAACACCGAGTAGGTGCCCGCCGAGCCGCAGCACAGGTGGCTCTCGCTCGCAGCCAGCTTGACCTCGAAGCCGAGTGTGGCCAAGTGCGTCTCGACCCCACCCCGTAACTGCTGGCCGTGTTGCAGCGTGCAAGGCGGGTGGAACACCAGCTCGCGCAGCTTGGGTTTGCGCAGCTTGGTCTTGAGGCGCGGCGCGATGTCGGGCAACAACTCGCTCAGGTCGCGCGTGAGCTCGCTGATGCGCCGGGCCTTGTCGGCATAAGCCGCATCGTGTGCCAACGCGTGGCCGTAGTCTTTGACCGTCACACCGCAGCCCGAGGCGTTCATCACGATGGCTTCGACCTTGCCCGCCACCACCAGCGGCCACCAGGCGTCGATGTTGCGGCGCATGTCTTTGAGGCCACCCTCGGTGTCGGCCAGGTGAGTTCGCAGCGCGCCGCAGCAGCCGGCATCGTCGGCCACCACGGTCTGGATGCCGGCAGCGTCGAGCACGCGCGCGGTGGCGCTGTTGATGTTGGGCGCCATCGTCGGTTGCACACAACCCATCAGCAGCAACACCTTGCGCGCATGTTCGCGTGTGGGCCACTGGTGGGCGCGTGGGCTCGCGCTCTGGTGCGATTTGGCGGGCACCTTGTCCTTGAGAACCTCAGGCAACAGCGGGCGCAGCATCTGCCCGAGCTTCATCGCCGGGCCAAAGGCGGCCGAGGTGAGGCCTTCTTTCAGCAACCAGCGCACGGCCTTTTCTTTGGCGGGGCGCGGCACACGCTCTTCGACCAGCTTGCGCCCGATGTCGATCAGCTGCCCGTACTGCACACCCGAGGGGCAGGTGGTTTCGCAGTTGCGGCAGGTGAGGCAGCGGTCGAGGTGGATCTGCGTCTTGCGCGTGACGGGCTCGCCTTCGAGCACCTGTTTCATCAGGTAGATGCGGCCGCGCGGGCCGTCGAGCTCGTCGCCCAGCAGCTGGTAGGTGGGGCAGGTGGCGGTGCAAAAGCCGCAGTGCACACACTTGCGAAGAATGGCCTCGGCTGCCTCGCCGTCGCGGGTGCCTTTGAACTCGGGCGAGAGTTTGGTCTGCATCAGGCAACCGTCTAGGTGCAGGCCCAGAAGTACGGCCACTGTGCCCAGCTGAACGCTTTGACGCGCGCGCCCAGCAGGCGCCGCATGTCGTCTTCAGCGGGAAAGTTTTTCAACACCTCGAAGGTCGAGCCATCGTCGAGGCGGCGTGTCTGGTAGCTGTTGCCCAGGCTATCGGGGCTGTTGGAACTCATGGTCACAACCCAGGGTACAGGCGACCGGGGTTGAATACTCCCGCAGGGTCAAAGGCTTTTTTCAGGTCGCGGTGAACGCGGTCGAGCGGCGCTTTCAGCGGCGCAAACGCACCGCCCGCCTTGTGTTGCGCCATGAACAGCGTGGCATGCCCACCCGCGCGCGCCGCGGCCTCGCGCACCTTGGCGGCCGAGGCCGAGGTGCACAGCCAGCGCTGCGCACCATGCCACTCGATGAGTTGCTCGCCGGGCAAGATGAGCGGCTTGGCCGTGGGTGGCAGCGACACGCGCCACAGCGACACGCTGCCACCGGCCACCGCCTTTTGCGCCTTGGTGAAGTATTCGTCGGTGTGGTGGCGCAGGCCGTCCCAAAACGGGCTGGCGTGGGCCGGCTCGATCACGTCGCCGCCCATGCGGGTGATGGCGGCCTGCACGGCGGCGAGTGCGCCGCGCAGGCGCACGAGCAGCGTGCCGTCCCACCAGGCGCTGGCGTTCAGGGGCAGCGGTTGGCCGCCCCACAGGTTGAGCTTGTCGAGTGCGGCCACCTGCTCCAGCTGGAAGCGCAGCGTGGCGGTGGCCGGTGCCATCGGCAGCACCTTGAGTGAAACCTCCAGGATCACGCCCAGCGTGCCCATCGAGCCCGCCAGCAGGCGCGACACGTCGTAGCCCGCCACGTTTTTCATCACCTGGCCGCCGAAGCTCAGCACCTCGCCTTTGCCGTTGAGCAGGCTGGCACCGAGCACGTAATCGCGCACCGCGCCAACCGAGGCGCGTGGCGGGCCCGACAAGCCCGCCGCCACCATGCCGCCCACCGTGGCGCCGGTGCTGGCGTGGGTGACGAAGTGCGGCGGCTCGAAGGGCAGGCATTGGCCCCGTGAGGCGAGCACCGATTCCAGCTCGATCAGCGTGGTGCCGGCGCGTGCGGTCACCACCAGCTCGCTGGGCTCGTAGCTGGAGATGCCCGCAAGCGCCGTGGTGTGCAGCGGTTTGCCGAGCGGCGCTTCGCCGTAGAAGCTCTTGCTGCCGCCGCCGCAGATGTTGAGTGACGTGCCGGCGGCCTGCGCGGCCAGCACACGGTCGATCAGGTCTTGCAGTGCGGGGTCGGTGGCATTCATGGGTGGGCTATTCTCGCCCTACGCTGACGACCTGCCGGCGCAAGCCGTCGAGGTCGAGCACACGCAAACCCCCGTATTCGATGCGAATCAAACCCTGCGCCTGCAGCGCGTGCAAGGCTTCATTCACCCGCTGACGTGACAAGCCCACCAGGTAGCCCAGCTCCTGCTGGGTGATGCGCAGCAGGTTGCCCACACCGGGGTAAAGCAGCGGGTGAAAGAGCGCGGCCAGGCTGCGCGCCACGCGCACGTCGGGGTCGTTCATGCGGTCGATTTCGCGCGCGCCGATGAACTGGCCAAGCCGCTCGTTGAGCTGCTGCATCACAAAGCGGTTGAACGGGATGCTGCGGTCGATCAGCCAGTGAAAGGTCTCGACGCTGATGCCCGCCACCACGCTCTTGCGCAGCGCCTGGATGTTGTAGCGGTAGACCTCGCGCTTGAGCACCGTGCCTTCACCGAACCAGCCGCCGGGCGGCACGCCGGTGAAGGTGATGGGCACACCGCGGCTGGAGTCGTTGCTCATCTTCAAGAGACCGTCGATCACACCAAACCAAAAGGTGGCCGGGCGGCCCACCCGGCACAGCAGCTCGCCAATCGCCACGTTGACGACCTTGATGTCGGCCACGGCGCGCTCGCGCTCGTCGGCCAGCAGGGTTTTGAGCCAGGGGATGTCGGCCAGCTCGCCCTCGGTGGCCTGGCGCGCACGCGCGACGAGCGGCGGGTGGCTGTGGGTGATGTCGGGCTCGGCGTGAGAGGCCATTGCGGGCAAGAAGCTGGGGTAAGAACGGGGGAGGACTGTCCCTAGGATTGTCATTAGAACGACAGCTTGGCGTCAAACTTCTTCTTACAGTCCGCCCAAGAGCAGGGCCCCTGCCAACCCCGGAGACAGCAACTGTGGTGACCACGACCTTCCCGCGTTTGATGCTGGAGCACGCCGCCCAACGGCCCGAT
Source organism: Burkholderiales bacterium (assembly GCA_038241485.1). Classification (GTDB taxonomy): domain Bacteria; phylum Pseudomonadota; class Gammaproteobacteria; order Burkholderiales; family Burkholderiaceae_C; genus Rhizobacter. Next base: position 4,244 of record JBBRFR010000174.1, on the reverse strand, counting down.
GCCCCGGCTTTGCGCGAGAAAGAGTTCGGCATCTGGCAGACGCTCTCTTGGTCGCAGCTTGCCACCCTGGTGCGCGACATCGCAGGCGGCCTTGCCGCCGCCGGGCTGCGGCGTGGCCAGCACCTGGTGGTCATCGGTGAAAACCGGCCGCGCCTGTATGCGGCCATGTTGGCGGCGCAGTCGCTGGGCGCCATTCCTGTGCCGCTGTACCAAGACGCGGTGGCGGGCGAGTTTGTCTTCCCGATCGTCAATGCCGAGGTGGCGTTTGCGGTGGTCGAAGACCAGGAGCAGGTCGACAAGATGCTCGAAGTGCGCGAGCAGTGCGCTGGTCTCACGCACATCTGGTTCGACGACCCGCGGGGCCTTCGCAACTACAGCGAGCCGGGGTTGGACTCGATCGACGCCCTCATCGAATCAGGCCGCGCTTTCAATGCTGAGCACGTTGGCTTCTTCGACGCCGAAGTCACCCAAGCCCAGACCAGCGATGTGGCCGCGATGTTTTTCACCTCGGGCACCACCGGTAACCCCAAGGGCGTGGTGCACACCCACCTCTCGCTGATCGACCGCGCCCAGGCCGGTGCCCGGTTTGACAAGCTCAGCCACCGCGAAGAGGTGCTGGCCTACCTGCCGCTCGCTTGGATCGGGCAAAACGTGTTTTCGTATGCGCAGTGGCTGGCCTGTGGCTACGTGGTGAACTGCCCCGAGTCGGCCGCCACGGTGCACATCGACCTGCGCGAGGTTGGCCCCACCTACTACTTCGCGCCGCCGCGTGTGTTTGAAGCCTTGCTCACCAGCGTGATGATCCGCATGGAAGACGCGGGTGCCATCAAACGCTGGCTGTTCCAGCGCTTCATGGCGGTGGCCCGCCGTGTGGGGCCGGCACGCATGGACGGCAAACCCATCGGCCCGCTCGACCGAGCGCTGTATGCGCTGGGCAACCTGGTGATCTACGGCCCGCTGCGCAACACGCTGGGCTTGTCGCGTGTGCGGGTGGCCTACACCGCGGGTGAGGCCATCGGCCCCGATCTGTTCAGCTTCTACCGTTCGATCGGCGTCAACCTGAAGCAGCTTTACGGCTCCACCGAAACGGCGGTGTTTGTGTGCCTGCAACCCGACCACGAAGCACGCTCTGACACGGTGGGCGTGCCCATCGACGGGGTGGAGATCAAGGTCGCCGACAACGGCGAAATCATGGTGCGCTCGTCGGGCCTCTTGCGCGGCTACTACAAAAACGACGCCGCCACCGCCGAGGTGCTCACGCCCGAGGGCTGGTACCACACCGGCGACGCCGGTTTCATGGACGCACACGGCCACCTGAAGATCATCGACCGCGCCAAAGACGTGGGCCGCATTGGAAGTGGGCCCAATGCGGGCGACATGTTTGCGCCCAAGTACGTGGAGAACAAACTCAAGTTCTTCCCCTACATCAAAGAGGCAGTGGCCTATGGCGATGGGCGCGACAAGGTCTGCGCGTTCATCAACATCGATGTCGAGGCGGTGGGCAATTGGGCCGAAAAACGCAACCTGCCCTACGGCGGCTACCCCGACCTGGCGCAAAAGGCCGAGGTCTATGCGCTGGTGCGCGACTGCATTGAAAAAGTCAACGCCGACCTCGCCGCCGACGCCAAGCTGGCCGGCAGCCAGGTCAGCCGCTTTCTCATCCTGCACAAAGAGCTCGATGCCGACGATGGTGAGCTCACCCGCACCCGCAAGGTGAAGCGCGGTTTCATCGGCGAGCGGTATCAGGTGCTGGTGGACGCGCTCTACGACGGCAAGAGCTCGCAGTACATCGAAACAGCGGTGAAGTTTGAAGACGGACGCACGGGCATGGTGTCGGCCGACTTGAAGATCATGGATGTGAAGACGTTTCCTGCGATCCCCACCTCCGGTCGGGGCGAGCCTGTCGAAGCCAGCGTCGTGCCACCAGGCCCTTCGACAGGCTCAGGGCGAACGGGGGTTGCAGCATGACCCGCAAGATCGGCGACGTCATCCTCGACGTGCAAAACATCAGCCTCGCGTTTGGTGGCGTCAAAGCGCTCACCGACATCAGCTTCAATGTGCGCGAGCACGAGATCCGCGCCATCATCGGCCCCAACGGCGCCGGCAAAAGCTCGATGCTCAACTGCATCAACGGTGTGTACCAACCGCAGCAAGGCTCGATCACCTTCCGCGGCCAAACCTTCAAGCACATGAACTCGCGCCAGGTGGCCGAGATGGGCGTGGCGCGCACCTTCCAGAGCCTGGCGCTTTTCAAGGGCATGAGCGTGCTCGACAACATCATGACCGGGCGCAACCTGAAGATGAAGTCGAACCTCTTGATGCAGGCCCTGCGCCTCGGCCCGGCGCAGCGTGAAGAGATCGAGCAGCGCGAAGCGGTCGAACGCATCATCGACTTCCTGGAGATCCAGCCCTACCGCAAAACGGCGGTGGGCAAGATGCCCTACGGCCTGCAAAAACGTGTGGATCTCGGCCGCGCGCTCGCGATGGAGCCGCAGGTGCTGTTGCTCGACGAGCCCATGGCCGGCATGAACGTGGAAGAGAAGCAAGACATGAGCCGCTTCATCCTCGACGTGAACGACGAGTTCGGCACCACCATCGTGTTGATCGAACACGACATGAGCGTGGTGATGGACTTGAGCGACCGTGTGGTGGTGCTCGACTACGGCAAGAAGATCGGTGACGGGGCGCCCGATGAGGTGCGCAACAACCCCGACGTGATCCGTGCTTACTTGGGCACCACCGGGAACGAAACCGAAGCCCGAGCGCCCGGCCGCCCGAAGCCGGGCTTCATCCCCTCGGGGGATCGGCCGGCGTATTCGGCGGACGAGGGGCAGACATAGCATGGGATTCTTTCTCGAGACGCTTTTTGGCGGCCTGATGGCCGGCATGCTGTATTCGCTGATCGCGCTCGGCTTCGTGCTGATTTACAAGGCCTCGGGCGTCTTCAACTTCGCGCAAGGCGCGATGGTGCTGTTTGCCGCGCTCGCGATGGCACGCCTGTCGCAGTGGATTCCGCAGTGGCTCGGCTTCGAGAACAAGCTCATCGGCAACTTGCTCGGTTTCATTGCCGCGATGGCGGTGATGGTCGCCGTGGCCTGGTTGATCGAGCGGCTGGTGTTGCGCCGCCTGGTCAACCAGGAAGGCATCACCTTGCTGATGGCCACACTCGGCATCGCCTACTTTCTCGACGGCTTCGGCCAGACCATTTTCGGCAGCGACATCTACAAGATCGACATCGGCCTGCCCAAGGAGCCGCTGTTCATTCTGGACACGGTGTTCCCCGGCGGCTTGTTGATCAGCCAGGAAGACCTGGTGGCCGCCGGCATCGCCGCCGCACTGGTGATCGTGCTGGCCCTCTTCTTTCAGAAAACATCGACCGGCCGCGCCCTGCGTGCAGTGGCCGATGACCACCAGGCGGCGCAGTCGATCGGCATTCCGCTCAACCACATCTGGGTCATCGTCTGGAGCGTGGCGGGCTTTTCGGCGCTGGTGGCCGGCATGATCTGGGGCAGCAAGATCGGTGTGCAGTTCTCGCTTTCGCTGGTGGCGCTGAAGGCGCTACCCGTCGTCATCCTCGGGGGCCTCACGTCGGTGCCCGGCGCCATCATCGGCGGGCTGATCATCGGCGTGGGCGAGAAGCTGTCGGAGCTGTACATCGGGCCGATGCTCGGCGGCGGCATCGAGATCTGGTTTGCGTATGTGTTGGCCTTGTTGTTCTTGCTTGTCAGGCCCCAAGGCTTGTTTGGCGAAAAGATCATTGACCGCGTATGAGCACCGCGCCCTCCCCACCGTTCGGGCTGAGCCTGTCGAAGCCCAGCGCCGTGCACCTCGGCACTTCGACAAGCTCAGTGCGAACGGTATTTGATCGAGGCGCCAGGTAAACCATGCTCTACCGCGAAAACGGCCAGTTCAAGACCAGCTACCGCGCTGACCTGCAGATCTTCCCGATCCTGCAAGACCGGGTGCTCATCATCGCCCTGCTGCTCGCGGCCTTCATCGCGGTGCCGCTGTGGGCCGACGACTACCTGGTGCGCGCAATCCTGATCCCGTTCTTGATCTTGTCGCTGGCCGCGCTCGGCCTGAACATTCTGGTCGGTTACTGCGGGCAGATCTCGCTCGGCACCGGCGCCTTCATGGCGGTGGGTGCGTATGCGGCCTACAACTTCCAGGTGCGCATCGAGGGCATGCCCTTGATCTTGTCGCTGCTGCTGGGCGGCTTGTGCTCCACCGTGGTGGGTGTTCTG
>JBBRFR010000173.1:0-8289 GCA_038241485.1 Burkholderiales bacterium | reverse complement strand
CTGGGGCCCGCCCTTCCTCAAAGACCGCGACGGCCACGACACTGCCGAAGCCGCTTACTACCTGGGCACCAACCGCAACAAACGCTCAATCACGGTCGACATCGCCCAGCCCGAAGGCCAAGCGCTGATCCGCCGCCTGGCCGACCAGTGCGACGTGTTCATTGAAAATTTCAAGGTCGGCGACATGGCCCGCTACGGCCTCGACGCCAACTCATTGCGCACGCTCTACCCCCGCCTGGTTTACTGCTCGGTCACCGGTTTCGGCCAGACTGGCCCCTACCGCGAGCGTGCCGGCTACGACTACGCCATTCAGGGCATGGGTGGGCTGATGAGCGTGACCGGCGAGCGCGACGACCTGCCCGGCGGTGGCCCACAAAAAGTGGGCGTGGCGGTGGCCGACCTCTTCACTGGCATGTACGCCACGGTGGCCATCCTGGCGGCGCTGCGCCACCGCGACGCCACCGGCGAGGGCCAGGCCGTCGACATGGCCCTGCTCGACACCCAGGTCGCGATGCTTGCCAACCTGGGCGCCAACTACCTCGTCACCGGCGTGGCGCCCGGGCGCATCGGCAACGCGCACCAGAACATCGTGCCCTACCAGGTGTTTGAAACCTCAGACGGCCACCTGATCCTGGCCGTGGGCAATGACAGCCAGTTCGCCAAGTTCTGCGACGTGGCCGGCTGCCCCGAACTGGCGCAAGACCCGCGTTTCATCAAAAATGCCGACCGCGTGCGCCACCGCGCCACCCTGGTGCCGTTGCTCACCGACATATTGAAGAGCCGCAAAAAATACGATTGGCTGCCCGCCCTCGAAGCCGCCAAGGTGCCCTGCGGCGCCATCAACAACCTGGCCGAGGTTTTTGCCGACCCGCATGTGCAGGCGCGCGCCATGACCGTGCCCATGCCCCACCCGCTGACCGACGCGTTACAACTGGTGGCCAGCCCGATGAAACTGTCGGCAACCCCGGTGCAGTACCGCCGCCCTCCGCCCCTGCTGGGCGAGCACACCGACGAGGTGCTGCGTGAGCTGGGCTGGAACGCCGACGAGCTGGCGGCCCTGCGCCAAACCAGGACGATTTAGGCCTTTAGCCGGCCCGCCCCCCGGTAAAACCAGGCCCGAAAAGGCCCCCCAACTCCGGGGGAGGGACGGGCTTGCGCCGCCACAGCGCGCCCAAGTCAAGGGACACTGGCGACCAGTTTTGGCACCTTTGTGACGAAATCTGTTTGCTTGAGGCCCCCCATGGACATGACCGACTTGATGCCCCGCGCGACCGTTCCGGTGGCCCACGCCACCGAAGTAGAAGCGCCCGTCGAGCCCGATCACTGGCGCGACGTTGTCAGCGAAATGAGCGCCGAGATCGCCGGCCCGCTGACCGCCGCGCTCGACCGAGTGCAAACCCTGGTCACCACCGGCCGCATCGACCGCGGAAGCCTGCGCGCCTTGGGCGAAGAGATCCAGCGGGCCCGCCAGATCAGCATGTCGGGCCAGCAGATCGCCCGCCTCGCCTCGGGCCGGCTGCGCCAGACCCACGAGCGCCTGCCGCTCACTGAAACCCTGAAAGACGTGCTCACCCAGCGCAACGGCGAAACCCAGGCGCGCGGCATCCACATCAAGCAGGTGCTGCGCCCGGTCGAGGTGGTGGTTGACGCCTCGCTGCTGTTCAGTCTGCTCAACACCTTGCTCAGCTGGAGCGTGGAACACACACGCTCGGGCATCGAGTTCCGCATCGACGTGAAAACCTGGCCCACCCACGCGCGCCTGGCCACCAAGTTTGCCTACCGCCCGGTGGACCAGCACACCGACGCCGCCGACGAGCCCGCGCTGCAAGCGGTGCTCGACTCCATGACCTGGCGCCTGGCGCAACAAACCGCCTGGACCATGGGCCTGCCCATCGACCGCAAGATCGACGGTGCCGAGGTGCACCTGACCATCGAATTCCCGCGCACCGTGAGCGACCAGCTCGAAGGTGTGAGCGCCATCGAGCTGGACCAGGGCTTCTCGAACTCGCTGCATGCCAAGCCGCTGTCGGGCAGCCAGGTGCTGGTGGTGGCCTCGCGGCGCGACGTGCGGGTGCAGGTGCGTGACGCCATCCGCAACATGGGGCTGATCGTCGACTTCGTGAACTCGGTCGACGAAGCGCGCGAGTTCTGCCGCGGCGGGCTGCCGCACGCGATCATCATCGAGTCGGTGCTGCGCGGCGACCGTTTCAACGAGCTGCGAGGTGAGGTCGAGGCCGACGGCGCGGAGGTGGTGTTCATCGAGATCATCGAAGAAGGCAACACCTTCGAGATCTCGGGCTTCGGCGGCCTGAGCATGGCCCGCGTGGGCCGCGACGCGCTTTTGACGTCGCTGCCCTCCGCACTGATGTTCGAGCTGGCGAAAACGGCCTGAGCTACTTCAGGCTTCCGAACACCTTTTTCAGGATCGCGCTGCCCGTGGCCACGGGGTTGGCGCGGATCTTCTTCTCCTCTTCACCGATCATCAAATACAGCCCGTCGAGCGCCTTCTCGGTCACATAGGCCTGGACGCTCGCGTCTTGCTGCTTGAGAAAACCGAGCCTGGAAGCACGGCTCGCCACCGAGTTGTATTTGTCGACCAGTGACACCCGCTCGGTCGCCTTGGTCACGATGGGCAAAAACTTCACGCCCAGCGCCTCGCGGGTCTTGCCGGCAAAAAAACGGGTCACCGAATCGTCGCCGCCGGTGATGACCCGCTTGGCGTCTTCCACACTCATGGCCTTGACGGCACTCACCAGCAGCAACCTCGCCTCGGGCACGGCCGCTTCGGCAGCGCGGTTCATCGCGGTTTCCAGCGCGTCGAGGCGCTTTTGCTGGCCGGTGGCCCTGAGCAGCTTGGCCGCGTCGTTCAGAAACGAAGGCAAGGGAATGCGAACCTTCGGGTTGCCGAGGAAGCCATCGGTCTTGCCCAACAGACTCACCGCCGCCGTGGCGCCGCGCTCCAGGGCAACACGGATGCCCGAGGCGGCATCGCTCTCGCTCAAGCCAGCCGCCGAAGCACGCCCCCAGACCCCCAAGCCGAGGCTCGCCAAGGCCACTGACATAATCTTTCTGCGTTGCATGAGTACACCCTGATGAAGTTGACCCGCCATCTTGCCGTCGGCCTGGTTGTTTTGGCAATCGCAGCCACTGCGGCGCTCTCGTACTTTGCGGGCCGCGTTGAGATGGCGCCCGATGCGGCGTTCACACGCATGGACGGCAGCACCGCACGCATCGGCCAGCTCCAGGGCAAGGTGGTGCTGGTGAATTTTTGGGCCACCACCTGCACCGTCTGCGTCAAGGAAATGCCGCAACTGGTCGCCACCCACCAGAAGTTCAGCGCCCGCGGTTTTGAAACTTTGGCCGTGGCCATGAGCTACGACCCGCCCGCCTCGGTGGTGTATTTCACCGAATCACGCCGCTTGCCCTTCACCGTGGTGATCGACAACACCGGCTCGCTGGCGCGCAGCTTCGGCGATGTGAAGCTCACGCCCACCACAGTGCTGATCAACAAACGCGGCGAGATCGTCAAACGCTACGTCGGCGAGCCCGACTTTGCGGCGATGAATCAACTGATCGACGCCTTGTTGGCCGAGGTCTGAACCTTCGCGGCTCTCGCCGCCCGCCCTCTGGCCTCGCGCTCAAGAAAAGCAAACACCGAATTGAGCACCGTCTCGGCCGTCATCGACAAGGGGTCGGCGCGGTAGCTCGCAAACACCGGCAGCGGCTGCAGCGCCTGGTCGCAGCGCAGCAAGGCCAGCTCGCTGTATTGCAGCAGGCGCTGCACCGCGATGCGCGGCAGCGTGGCAACGCCAAAGCCATTGACCACCAGCTGCGTCATCGCCGAGATCGACGAGATCGCGTGCACCCGCTTGGGCAGCACCCCCGTCTGGCGAAAGAGATCCATCAGCGCCACATGCGGCTGCGAGCCCCGCTGGAAGGTGAGCAGGTCCAACTCGGCCAGCTGCGCCAGCGTGTAGGTGCGGCGCTTGTGGATTTGCGCGTTGCCCACAAAAGCCATCTCCATGGTCGGTAAGGCGCGAGTTCTCACACTCTCGTGCGAAGCCGGCAAGGCAGCAAACACCAGGTCGAGCGTGCCGCGGCGCATCAGCTCGGTCAGCACCGGCGTCGTTTCGACCGACAGCTCCAGCTCCAGCTCGGGGTGTTCAATGCGCAGCTCACCGATCCAGGGCAAGAGCCAAGAGTGCTGCACCGACTCGATCGCACCGATGCGCAGCGACATCGGCGGGGCATCGGGCCCGCCAGAGCCCATCTCCAGCATCAGCTCGCGCTGCGTGGCCAGCAGGCGCTCGGCGTAGGCCATGAAGCGCACGCCGGCAATCGTGAGGCGGAACTTCGTACAACTGAAGCGCGTCGGCGTGATACAGAAACGCGCCCTCTACTTGCTCGCTCGCAAAACCCGTGATGGATGCGGCGTGTCTTTTCGGTGTCATCTGGCGCCCTCGGTTCTCGTCGCATCCAAGTACTGGATGAATGCACAGCCATTCGCGGAACTTGCCAACGCTCCATAGCGTTATCGGCTCGCGCGACGTACATGAGATTCGCCATTGAATGCCACCTGTGGTATTTCCCGCCTCCCGATGCAGTCCAGCGTATGGCCAGCTACTGTGCTGAGAACGGCGAACCCGATCAAAGTTGGCCATACTTTTCGCTGGACGGAGTCACGCCGTTCGATGCGGTCAAGTGGGAGCGGATGCGGTCTAAGTGGACGCATGTGCATGGTCTGACCAACGTCTGGCAAGAGCCGCCCGTGCACGGTGTTGAACGGGTGAAGAACGGCGAAGGCTACCTACATGCGAACCAAAAGCCGCTGCGGCTGATGGAACTGCAGGTTCTTGCCACCACGGATGCTGGTGATGTGGTGTGGGAGCCGTTCGGTGGGCTGTGCTCTGCTTCCTACGCAGCCGCTAAACTGGGGCGACGTGGATTCGCGGCTGAGTTGTACGAGGCGTACTACGAAGCTGCGGTGCGTCGACTAAGGGACGGGCTTGCAGCATGGCGACAAGGCAAGGGAATCAAGGCGGCGTAGCAGTACAGGCACCACCGGTACTGCCCGGCGAATGCACCACAGGCACCGACAAGGACGAACGGACCTCAGGGATGGGCGCATCGGCCCCTGTACGACCGAATACTTGCCACGCTGCACGCGGTGCCCGAGAGGTTCGAGACCACGCTGCGCATAGTAGGTGTGCCGGCAACCGACCTTCACACGATGAACAGCGCGCTGGGCGCAGCCATTGAACAGAGCGTCGTTGACTCGCTGAACGATTTGCGGGAAATGTGGGATCCGCAAAACGTCTACGCTGACTATGCCTTCGTTCGACAGACGCAGTGCTTCCCGGACGTTCTCTTGCGAACGTCGAATCCGAACCCCCAGCATCCCGCGGTCATCATGGGAATCGAACTGAAGGGCTGGTTCGTTCTGAGTAAGGAAGGAGAGCCGTCCTACAGGTACAAAGTCAGTGCTCAGTGCTGCGCCGACGCGGACTTGCTTGTTGTGATTCCTTGGATCTTTGACAGCGTGATCTCCGGGAAGCCCAAGTTGTTGACGCCGATCATCTGTGATGCAGCATATGCCGCCCTACAGAGGAACTATCACTGGGAATGGGTTCGTAGGAATCCGAAAAACCAACCGCAGAATCAAAGAGGCGTGACGCCAGCAACTTACGTCGGCACGTACCCGTCCAAGACGGCTAAGTCGCTTGACCTACCAATTAGCGATGGCGGCAGCAATTTCGGCCGAGTTGGCCGATGTGGCGTGATGGATGCGGAAGTAGACGCACGGCTTGCTGAGAGTGCGCTGGGGATTCCAGTAGATGCCTGGCGCAAGTTCTTGCAGATCTTCTCAGATGGCGTGACTCCGGCAGCGATGTTGGATGGCGTGCATGGGCTTGGAAGAGCTTTTGATACAGCAGGGTTGAGCGCCGCGCAGAGAGAGAACGCGGCCGATCTGCTTCAGCAGTTGTCAGGTCTGCTTCGGTAGCGCAGTGCGCCTTGGGCGCGATCAGCAGAAAACTCGATGAGTTGATGGAGAAAACTTGCGTTGGACGTTCACGCAAGTGCCTCGGACAATCCGAGCGCATGTTTGGAGATTCAGCGGTACGACCTCCCGCTGTGTAAACGGCTTGCAAACTTCATCGTCGAAGCGCAGTTGAACTCAGCATCGCTTTTCAATCTGTCAACCCCTTGTAAACACAGAAATGCCAACAGATTCAAGCCTTACAGCCCAAAAATGGCAGTTCTGGATCGACCGCGGAGGCACGTTCACCGACGTCGTGGGCCGCGCGCCCGACGGCACGCTACACACGCTGAAGATGCTGTCCGAGAACCCCGAGCAATACCGCGACGCCGCGGTCGAAGGCATTCGCCGCCTGCTCGGCCTCGCGCCCGGCGAGCTGGTGACGCCCGAGCGTGTGGAGTGCGTGAAGATGGGCACCACGGTCGCTACCAATGCCCTGCTCGAGCGCAAGGGAGACCGCACGCTGCTCGTCATCACACAAGGCTTTCGCGACGCGCTGCGCATCGCCAACCAAGCGCGCCCGCGCCTCTTCGAGCGCCACATCGTGCTGCCCGAGCTGCTGTATGAGCGTGTGATCGAAGCGAGCGAGCGTGTCGGCGCCAACGGCGAGCTGGTGAATGCGCTCGACCTCGCCGCGCTGCGCCCTCAGCTGCAAGCGGCGTATGACATCGGCTTGCGCGCCTGCGCCATCGTCTTCATGCACGGCTACCGCTACACCGCACACGAGCTGGCCGCAGAAGGGCTGGCACGCGAGATCGGCTTCACGCAAATTTCGGTGTCGCACAAGGTGAGCCCGCTGATGAAGCTGATCCCGCGGGGCGACACCACCGTGGTCGACGCCTACCTGTCGCCCATCTTGCGGCGCTACGTCGACCAGGTGGCGCAGCAGATGCCGGGCGTGCGCCTCTACTTCATGCAAAGCTCGGGCGGGCTGACCGAAGCGCAGCGTTTCCAGGGCAAAGACGCGATCCTGTCCGGCCCGGCGGGTGGCATCGTCGGCATGGTGCGCACGGCTGTGGCGGCTGGCCACGACAAGCTGATCGGCTTTGACATGGGCGGCACCAGCACCGATGTCAGCCACTACGCTGGCGAGTTCGAACGTGCCTTCGAAACGCAGGTGGCGGGGGTGCGGATGCGCGCGCCGATGATGAGCATCCACACCGTCGCTGCCGGCGGCGGCAGCGTGCTGCACTTCGACGGCGCACGGCTGCGCGTAGGCCCCGACAGCGCGGGTGCGAACCCCGGGCCGGCGAGCTACCGGCGCGGCGGCCCGCTGGCAACCACCGATGCCAACGTGCTACTCGGCAAGATTCAGCCGGCGCACTTTCCGAAGGTCTTCGGGCCCAGGGCCGACGAGTCGCTGGACGCCGACGGCGTGCGGGTGAAGTTCGAAGCCATGGCTGCAGAGGTTCAGCAGGCCACCGGCCGGGACACGACGGCGGAGTCGCTGGCTGAAGGCTTCCTGCAGATCGCGACGCAGAACATGGCCAACGCCATCAAGCGCATCTCCGTGGCGCGCGGCTACGACGTCACGCGCTACACGCTGCAATGCTTCGGCGGCGCCGGCGGGCAGTTCGCCTGCGGCGTGGCCGATGCGCTCGGCATGGAGCGCATCTACATCCACCCGCTGGCAGGTGTGCTGTCGGCCTACGGCATGGGCTTGGCCGACCAGATCGCGATGCGTGAAGCGGCGATCGAGCTGCCGCTGGACGGCGAAGGTCTGAAGGCAGCCAGCGCGAAGCTGGACGAGATCGGCGCTGCAGCAAAGGATGAGGTCACGAGCCAGGGTGTCGATGAGGCAAGGGTTGAACTTCGGCCCCGAGTGCATGTGCGATACGACGGCACCGACACGGCGCTGGTCGTCGACCTGGGCACCGAAGCCCAGATCCGCAGCGCCTTCGAGGCTGGCTACAAACAGCGCTTCGCGTTCCTCATGCCCGGCCGTCCGCTCGTGATCGAGGCGGTTTCGGTCGAGGCCGTGGGTGCGGGTGAGCGCGATGTGAGGGCCGACGGCGCTACCGACAGCACCGCCCATGTGCCCGACGCCGACGCAGCCGTGCGCATGCACAGCGGCAGCTGGCATCAGGCCGGCCTGTACCGGCGTGAGACGTTGCGGCCCGGGGCGCGCATCGACGGCCCGGCGATCGTGGCCGAGAAGAACGCCACCACGGTGGTCGAGCCCGGCTGGCAGGCGAGCCTGCGGGCCGACGGCGCCTTCGACCTGAAGCGGGTGCAGCCGCGCGCCACCCAGC
>JBBRFR010000172.1:0-8294 GCA_038241485.1 Burkholderiales bacterium | reverse complement strand
CGGGGCCATCGTGCCCGTCACCCGCCGTGTCAGCCGGCTCGGCACCGAAGACGTGCTGGTGGTCACACTGCGCGACCTGAGCAGCCAGCGCCGTGCCGAGATCGAGCTGGAGACCCGCGTGGCCGAGCTGCGTGCCACGCTCGAGTCGAGTGCCGATGGCATTTTGGTCACTGACCTGGGCGGCGCCATTCGCAACTTCAACCACCGCTTTGCCACCTTGTGGGGCCTGCCCGAAGAGCTGCTGACCCAGCGCGACGACCGTGGGGTGCAAGACTGGATGCGCCGCAGCGTGGTGTCGCAAGGCGGTGATGCTGACGACTACACCCGCCGCCTCAACGCCATCATGGACGCCGCCCTGCTGCAGACCACCGATGTGCTGACCCTGCACTCGGGCAAGGTGATCGAGCGGGTGACGCTGCCGCAGTGCAGCCGTGGGCAGCCGATCGGGCGGGTGTTTTCGTTTCGCGACATCAGCGAGAAACTGGCCGCCAAACAGCGCATCGAGGAGCTGTCGCACACCGACGCACTGACCGGCCTGCCCAACCGCCGCATGCTGGCCGACCGGGTCGAATTTGCGCTCGCCATGGCGCAGCGCAACGGCCAGCCGTTTGCACTGATGGTGCTCAACCTCGACCGTTTTAAACACGTCAACGACACGCTCGGCACGGGCCTGGGCGACCGGGTGCTGCTGGAGGTGACCGAGCGCATCAAGTCGTGCTTGCGCAACGTCGACACCGTGGCCCGCCTGGGGGGCGACGAGTTTGTGCTGCTGGTGCACCAGGCCGACGCCGCCGGCGCCGAAGCCACCGCACGCCGCGTGCTCGACGCGATGGTTCGCCCGTTCACGCTCGACGCGCAAAGCTTCACCGTCACCTGCAGCATTGGCGTGGCCTTGTGCCCGACCGACGGCGACAACCTCGACGAGCTGATGCGCCGCGCCGATGCCGCCATGCACCGCGTAAAAGACGCCGGCCGCGCGAGCTTTCGTTTTCACCAGGCACACACCGGCGTGGCGCAGCGCTCGCACATGCAGATCGACCACGCCATGCGCCAGGCGCTGGTGAGCGGCTTGTTCCGCCTGCATTACCAACCGCAGATCAACCTGCGCACGGGCGCGGTGGTCGGCGCCGAGGCGCTCATTCGCTGGCGCGACCCGGTGCTGGGCGAGGTGTCGCCGGGCGAGTTCATCCCGGTGGCCGAAGAGAGCGGCTTCATCATCGCCATTGGCGACTGGGTGCTGGGCCAGGCGGTGCGCCAAGCCGCCGCGTGGCGTGCCAATGGGGTGGCCATGCCAGTGTCGATCAACGTGTCGGCGCTGCAGTTCCAGCAGCCCGATTTCCCTGAGCGCGTGGCGCATGAGCTCAAGGCCGCCCACCTGCCACCGCAGCTGCTGGAGCTGGAGCTGACCGAATCGATCCTGATCCACGATGCACAAGACGCGCTGCACCGGCTGCAGGCCTTGGCGACGCTGGGCGTGCAACTCGCGATTGACGACTTTGGCACCGGCTATTCGAGCCTGGGCTACCTCAAGCGCTTTCCCATCCACCGCCTGAAGATCGACCGCAGCTTCGTGAGCCACTTGCCGGGTGATGCGGGCGACGTGGCCATCGTCAACGCCATCATCCAGCTCGGCCGCGCGATGAACCTGCGGGTGATCGCCGAAGGGGTCGAGACCGAGCCGCAGCGGCAGTTTTTGCTCGACGCCGGCTGTGATGAATTCCAGGGCTTTCTTTACGCGCCCGCGCTCGACACACCGGGCTTCGAAAGCCGCGTTGGCGTGGCGCCGCCACTGAGCAGCCCGGTGCGCTTGATCGCGAAGTAGTCACGTCACGAGGTGCCGCTGCTCGCCCAAGCCGGCGATGTCAGCGCGCTCACACGTTCTCGCCCCACGGGGCCGATGTGAAACCATTTCATCGAGACCCCTTGGCTGCGAAGCCGGGCTGATTTTCATACCATCGCCGGGCGCACAATCGCGCTTTGCGTTCAAGCATGGGAACCGACCAAATGATCTACAAGTTCAAATCAAAAGCAGCCGGCGACGTGATCATGCTGGCGCCCGGGGGTGATGCCGTGTTGCGCATCATCGGCAAGGAGCCGGCGGCCAAAGGCATCATTGAGAGCGCGGACATGCCGGCCGCGATGACGGCCATTGAGCAGGCCGTGACGGCCGACGAGGCAGCCCGCCAGAAACCTGATCCCGACGACGAGGCCAAGCCCGCCAAGGGTGACGGCGTGACGCTGCGCCAGCGTGCCTGGCCCCTTTTGGAGATGATGAAACGCGCGCATGCCGCGGCTGAAGACATCGTTTGGGGCGTATGAGACCCGTCGTTCCCGCCTTCGCGGGGTGACGGCAGTTGAAACATTGAGGCGAACACGACCATGAAACTCTGGAGCGACAGCTGGATCAACGGGGACCGCATCCCGACCCGCTTTGCCGCCGGCAAGCCCGACGTGGCCAACGGCGTGACCTTCTCCGACAACATCAGCCCGCACCTCGCCTGGAGCGAAGCGCCAGCCGGCACCCGTTCATTGGCGCTGATTTGCCACGACTTCGACGTGCCCAGCCGTGGCGACGACGTCAACAAACCCGACCGCGAGGTGCCCAGCGACCTGCCGCGGGTCGACTTCTTCCACTGGGTGATGGTCGACATCCCGGCGCACCTGACGCAGCTGGCCGAAGGCGAATACAGCCGCGGGTTCACCCCGCGAGGCAAAACCGGCCCGGCCAGCTTGCACGGCGCACGCCATGGCCTGAACGACTACACCGGCTGGTTTGCCGACGACCCCGCGAACGGTGGCCAGTACTTCGGCTACGACGGCCCGTTCCCGCCTTTCAACGACTCGCTGATCCACCACTATGTGTTCACGCTCTACGCGCTGAGCGTGCCGCGTGCGGCGGTGGAGGGCGCTTTCAGCGGCCCGCAGGTGCGCGAGGCGATCTTCGACCACGTGTTGGCCGAAGCGACGCACTCTGGCACCTACACGCTGAACCGACGCCTGATCTGATGAACGAGCAAGCGACGCGCGTGATCGCCATTCGGCACGGCGAGACGGCCTGGAACGTCGACACCCGCATCCAGGGCCAGCTGGACATCCCGCTCAACGACATCGGCCGCTGGCAAGCCGAGCGTTTGGCCGCCGCCGTGGCCGATGAAGGGTTGGCCGCGATCTATTCGAGCGACCTGCTGCGCGCCCACCAAACCGCCCAAGCCGTTGCGCGCGCCACCGAGCTGCCGGTGCTCACCGACACTGCCTTGCGCGAGCGTGGTTTTGGCGAGTTTCAGGGCCACACCTACAAAGAGATCGAGGCGCGCTGGCCCGAGCAGTCGCAGCGTTGGCGCAAGCGCGACCCCGATTTTCAACCTGGCGTCCACGGTGAATCGCTGCATGTGTTCTTCGCGCGCTGCGTGGCCGTTGCCACGCGCCTGGCCGCCGCCCACCCGGGCGAAACCATCGCGCTGGTGGCCCATGGGGGTGTGATGGACTGCCTGTACCGCGCCGCCTCGCGGCTTGACTTGCAGGCCGCTCGCTCCTGGAAGCTGGGCAATGCCAGCATCAACCGCCTGCTCTACACCCCGGGCGGCTTCACCCTCGTGGGCTGGAGCGACACCTCGCACCTGGACAACGGTCCGCTCGACGAGAGCAACGACCGCGTAGGGCACGCTGCCTAAACGAGGGTAGCCCCGGTTTTCATGCGCCGGCGGGCTGGGCACCATCGCCCGATGACCCCCGCGCAAATCATCGTTCTGGCGACTCCGATCTTCCTGCTGCTGATCGGCATCGAATTCCTCGTCGGCCTCAAACGCGGCCGCAACACCTATCGCCTGAACGACGCGCTCAACAGCATCGGCCTCGGGATCATGAGCCAGCTGGTGGGCCTGTTCAGTGCCCTTTTCACTCTGTGGCTCTACGTGCTGGTGTTCACCCACGCCTCGCTGTGGCAGCTGCCGGCCGATGCCTGGTGGGTGTGGCTTGTCGGCCTGGTGTTCTACGACTTCTGCTACTACTGGCACCACCGCTTCGGCCACACCGTGGCGCTGTTTTGGGCCGCGCACGTGGTGCACCACCAGAGCGAGGACTACAACCTCTCAACCGCCTTGCGCCAGACCGGCAGCGGCTGGGTCGGTGGCTGGTTGTTCTACCTGCCGATGGCGGTGCTGGGTTTCCCGCCGTTGGTGTTTGGCGTGGTCGCGTTGATCGATCTGCTCTATCAGTACTGGGTGCACACCCAGCAAATTGGCAAGCTCGGCTGGTTTGACCGCTGGTTCTGCGCACCGAGCAACCACCGTGTGCACCACGCGGTGAACGACAAATACCTCGACAAAAACTACGGCGGCATCTTCATCGTCTGGGACCGCCTCTTCGGCAGCTTCATCGAAGAAGACGACCACGAGCGCATCGTCTACGGAACGCGCGGGCCCTTGCGCAGCTGGAACCCGGTGTGGGCCAACCTGCAGTACTACGCCGACCTGTCCAACGACTCATGGCACGCCGCGAGCTGGGCCGACAAGCTGCGTGTGTGGTTCAAGCACCCCGGCTGGCGGCCGGCCGATGTGGTGGCGCGATTCCCCAAAACCGAGTTCGACATCACCCGCGTCGAGCGTTACGACCCGCCGATGCCGCGCGCCGCGCAGTGGCTGGCTGTGGCCTTGTTCGTGGCGCTGCTGGCGGCCACCTCGGTGCTGCTCTGGAACGCGCACCTGATGAGCCTGCCGCAGCAGGTGGTGGCGGCGCTGGGTGTCATCGGCGGGCTGTGGCTGGTCGGCTGGGTGAGCGAGCGTGACCCGCAGCGCTTGAGCTTGTCGCGGCAGCGCTGAGCGACCATCACAACATCGCGTTCTTTTGAATGGCGCCTGGCGAGACGCCGATGTAGCGCTTGAACGCGCGGCTGAACGCTGCTTCTGATTGATAGCCCACGCGGCCGGCCAGGTCGGCCAGCCCGTCGTCGTGTTCCTTCAAGCGCGCCAGCGCCACATGCATGCGCCAGCGCCCAAGGTATTGCATGGGTGGCAGGCCGACCAGCTGGGTGAAGCGTGCCGCGAAGGCCGAGCGAGACAAACCCACTTCGGCCGCCAACGAGCCCAACGCCCAACTGTGTGCGGGGTCACGGTGAACGAGCGCGAGTGCGCGGCCGATCTGCCGGTCTTTGAGCGCCCCCAGCCAGCCGCCTTGCGCAGCAGGCTCCTGCTCGATCCAGGCGCGGATCGCCTGAATGACAAGGATGTCGGCGAGGCGTGACACCACCGCCTGTGCGCCTGGGCGCATCTGGCGCGCTTCATGGGCCAGCAGCCTGAGCGTGCTGTGCATCCACTCCGAGGGAGTCGCCCCCGACGCCTCGACGACCATCACCCGGGGCAGCACCGTGATCAGGTGATGGGCAGTCAGGTGGTCGAAGCGAACCACCCCGCAAACCATGCTGGTGGCCGCGCCACCGCCGTCGATGCGCAGGGTTTCGTAGCGCTCGGTGATGCGCTCGATCGGCGTGTCGAACAGCTTCACCACGGGTGCGCCTGGCTCGTGCACCAGGCGGTGCCCATGGCCGTGTGGCACCAGGGCCAGGTCACCGGGCTGCAGCCGCCGAGGCTCGGTGCCTTCGGCTTCGAGCCAGCAGTGACCTGAGGTCACCACATGGAGCATCAGGCAGCCTTGCATCTGCGGCAACTGCACCCCCCACGGCGCCGTGCAGTCCGAGTGGCAGTACAAGACCCCGCTCATGCGCAAAAAGTGCAGCGCTTCACCCAGCGGATCGACGGTGGCCCAGGCGGGGGTGTTGTTCATGGCGTCAGTATCTGCGCCGGCGCGACCCGTCGTCCAGACGCGGCGGACGAACGAGCATGAATGGGAGATGGCCAGTCATTGAGCGGCCGAATCACGCGCCAGACACTGGACGCCTGGAAACTTCTTTCAAGGAGACGCTCATGAATGTCTTGGTGGTGGGTGCAACCGGGGGCTCGGGTCGGGCGGCAGTCAAGTCGCTGCTGGCGGTTGGGCACAAGGTGACGGCGTTTGCGCGCCGCGCCGATGTGTTGGCGCCGATGGGAGCGGGCCTGCGCTGCGTCAATGGCGATGTGCTCGAGCCGGCAGACATCGAACGTGCCGTCGACGGCCAAGACGCGGTCATCGTGACGCTGGGCATTTCTGAAAGCGCCTTGCGTGTGCGCCTGGCGGGCAGCGCGGGCACGCCGATGAACGTGCGCTCCGCGGGCACCCGCAACACCATCGCTGCCATGCACAAGCTGGGCGTTCGCAAGCTGGTGGTGCAGACCAGCTATGGCGTGGGCGAAACGCGCAACCGGCTCACACTGGCGTACCGGCTGGTGTTCGCGCTGCTGCTCAAGCCGCAGATCGCCGACACCGAGCTGCAGGAGCAGGTGGTTCGCGGCAGCGGGCTCGATTGGGTCATCGTGCAGCCGGTCAACCTGACCGACCTGGAGCGGGTCGACCCCTGTTTCGCTTCGCCCGAAGGCAACACGCTCGGGATGAAAATCTCCAGGGCGCAAGTCGGCCGCTTTCTGGCCGAGCAGGCGCCGGCGCCGCACTACCTGGGCCGGGCGGTGGCCTTGTCGTCAGCATGAGATCGTGGCGGCTGGCGCTTGCCTCATTGGCCTGATGGTCTGGGCTTGACCCAGCGACGCGTTGGCGCAAGAGGCGCGGCAGGCGCTGCGCCACATGGTTGGCGGGCGAAGACCTGCTTTAGGCGCCGTCGAACAGGTCGCTGCCGCCGCTGGACTTGGGCGGTGTCACGCCCAGGTGGCGGTAGGCCGCCAGCGTGGCGATGCGCCCGCGGGGCGTGCGCTGCAAGAAACCTTGCTGAATGAGGTAGGGCTCGATCACGTCTTCGATGGTGTCGCGCTCTTCGCCGATGGCGGCGGCCACGTTGTCCAGGCCGACCGGGCCCCCGTCGAAGCGGTGGATCACGGCTTCGAGCAGCTTGCGGTCCATCACGTCGAAGCCTTGCGGGTCGACGTCGAGCATCTTCAACGCCTTGTCGGCCAGCGGCTTGCTGATGCGGCCGTCGCCCTTCACATCGGCGTAGTCGCGCTCGCGGCGCAGCAAGCGGTTGGCAATGCGCGGCGTGCCGCGGGAGCGGCGGGCGTTCTCGAAGGCGCCTTCGGTGTCGGTCGGCACCTTCAACAAACCCGCCGAGCGGTGCACGATGCGCGCCAGTTCTTCGGGTGTGTAGAACTCCAGCCGCGCCACGATGCCGAAGCGGTCACGCAGAGGGTTGGTCAGCATGCCGGCGCGGGTGGTGGCGCCGACCAGCGTGAAGGGTTGCAGGTCGAGCTTGATGCTGCGTGCGGCCGGGCCCTCGCCGATCATGATGTCGATCTGGTAGTCCTCCAAAGCGGGATAGAGGATTTCTTCCACCACGGGCGAGAGGCGATGGATCTCGTCGATGAAGAGCACGTCGTTGCGCTCGAGGTTGGTGAGGATGGCGGCCAGGTCCTTGGGCTTCTCCAATACCGGCCCCGAGGTCTGGCGCAGGTTCACACCCAGCTCGTTGGCAATGATGTGACTCAGGGTGGTTTTGCCCAGGCCCGGCGGGCCGAACAGCAGCACGTGGTCCATCGCCTCGCTGCGCATCTTGGCCGCGCCGATGAAGATCTCGAGCTGCTCGCGCGCCTTGACCTGGCCCACGTATTCGGCCATGCCCTTGGGGCGCAAAGCGCGCTCGATCGCCTCTTCATTCGGCGAGGCCGGCGCGGCGCTCACCACCCTGCGTGCGGGCTCGAACTCATCGGTCTGAATGCTCATGCCGCATTATGAGCAGACGGCCCCTGGCACAATTCCGCCCTATGTCACGCCGCCCCTTGTCCACGCACTTGGCTCTTTGGCTGGCGGTGTGCGCCTTGCTGCTCAAGGCGGCGGTGCCCATGCTGGCGAGCGCGTCGGCGCAGGCGCAGGGCAAGACGTTGGTCGAGGTGTGCACGGTCTACGGCGTGGCCACCGTCGCGCTCGACGACCAGGGCTCGCAGCCCGCCCCCGAGCACCCCCTGGCCCACAGCGGCGACCATTGCACGCTGACCGCGCTGATGGCGGTTGCCGCTCCGGAGGTGCAGGCCCTGGTGTTGCCACGGGTGCGGGTGGGTGCGGCCTCATCGCTTTTTCACCCCTCCCCCCAGGCGCCCGATGCGTGCGCCACCTGGGTCGCCCGCCTGAAGCACGGGCCACCCGCTCTCGCCTGAACCCACCGTCGTGGGGGGGGGGGGGGGGCGGCCCCGGGGGGGGGGCGGCGCGGGCGGGGGGGGCGGGGGCGGGGGCCGGGGGCCCCGCACACCCCCCCGAGCCGCCAC
>JBBRFR010000171.1:0-8329 GCA_038241485.1 Burkholderiales bacterium | reverse complement strand
TGGCCATTACCGCCACGGCCGTGGTGGCGGGTGGTGTGGCACAAGGCAGCATCAACTGGCCTGGGCGCACGGCCCCAGCGGTGACGCCGCCGCCGATTCCGACGCCGGTGGCGGCCGTGCCAGAAGTGACACCGGCTCAGATTGTGGTTGCCGCAGCACCCGTCGCGATCGCTGCACCCGCGGCCACACCGCCAGCAAAAGCCGAAGCGCCGGTGCCCGCCGCACCTGTGCTGCACGCCGTGGCCGCACCCACATCGCGGCCAGCCCCCCTCATCGGCAGCCCGCGCAGCGAGCCCATGGCGCAGCCCGTCGTGGTGCCTGGCCTGGCTGCATCCGCTGTCGCAGCAACACCCAAGCCTGAACCACGCATCGACAAACGCATGGCCTCACGCACCCCGCAAGAGCGCGCAGAAGCGCACTACCAGCGTGGCGTCACCGCACACCAGGCCGGCCTGATCGACGAATCAGCCACCGCCTTCATGGCCGCCCTGCGCGAAGACCCGGGCTTTGCGCCGGCACGCGAGGCCCAGGCCGGTTTGTTGATAGGCCAGTCGCGGCTGGATGAAGCCTTGGTGCTGCTGCAAGAAGGCATTGCCCTGGCACCGCAACAAACGGCCCTGGCCTTGATGCTGGCAAGGCTGCAAACCGAACGGCAAGACCTGGCCGGTGCCACGTCCACGCTCAAGACCGCGCTGCCCCGCGCCACGAACAACGCCGAGTACCTCGGTTTCTACGCCGCCATCTTGCAACGCGCCAACCGCCACGCCGAAGCCAGCGAACAGTTCGGCACGGCACTGCGCCTGTCACCCGCCAACAGCGTGTGGTGGATGGGCCTGGGCATCTCACTCGCCGCAGAAGGGCAAACGGGCGCAGCGCGAGAGGCCTTCATGCGCGCCAAAACCACCGGCGGCTTGCCGCCGGAGGCGGGGCAGTATGTGGAGTTGAGGTTGCGGCAGATGATGTGAGGCGCTGCGCCGTCGGAGCAGCGGCAGCTCACTTGGCAGCCGCCCCCTTACGCACCAGCGAGCGCATGCCCAGGTGGCACACACCGGCCCCGAGCGCCACCGGCCCGACGATGCCAATCACCGGCACCAGCATGAAAAGCGAGCCGGCGACACCCAGCACCGCCAACTCCAGCCGCTTCGACTTGAGCAGGGCGCGCCGCTGCTCGTCGTTCACCAAACCATCCAGCGCATCGTTCACCAGACTGCGGGCATTGAAGTAACTCACCAGCAGGAAAAACAAGGCGGCACCCACGAGCGGAATGATCAGGCACAACAGCCCACCCACGACCACGATGACGGCGCCCAGGGTGCTCTGCCACGCCGCTGACAAGAGCGAACCTCCGGCCCCCCGGTGCAACTGCGGGTAGCGCTTCAGGCAATGCTGCTGAATGCGGCTCATCAGCAGCAGCTCCAACAGAAGCCGCACGGTGGCCATCACCACCAGCACGTAGGCAAGCACCCCCAACAGGTACGCCAGGAAGGTCGACATCTTGGGCCCGGGCGCATGACTGCCCAGCACAGCCGACGACAGGGCCGTCAACAGCGCGCGAATGTCGCCCCACCAGACATAGAACACGATGCCCCACGCCGTGAGCACGGCCACCCCCAACACCAACGACATCAGCGCCAGCCCGGGGCGCGTGGCCTCACGCATCGCGAGGGCAAAACACGTCAAGGCCTCAGCCACGCGGTCAACAACTCCATCACCACTCATGCAAGCTCCCTCAACACGCTGGCGGCGGGCTCTGAGAGCGGCCCGGCAGGCGCCAACGGGGCGGCATTGTCGCGGCAGATCAGGTGCAGGATTGAAGTGCACATGAGCGCAGGCACCAGCAAGTTGATCACGGGCACCACCGCCAGCAGCAAGAGCAGCACGCCCAGCCACAAGAGCGGTCGCCAGCGCCATTGCAGTCGGCGCATCTCCAGCGCCGGTGACGGCATGCGCCGTGCCGCGCAGTGATAAAGCAGCCATGCATTGGCGTAGCAGATGCCCAGAAACAAGACCACTCCAGCCACAAACGGGATACACAGGCAGAGCAGCAGGATCAACGCAATACGCCACCACGGTTTCGACTTGCCCGCCAGACTCTCGGCCTGCACCAGTTCCCGCTCTGGGTACTTTTTGAGCACCTTCTCGGCTGCCCGGCGCATAAGAAGCCGGGGCAATGTGACCCGAATCGTGGTGGCAACACCCACCAAGAACATCAGCACATAGATGGCCGCGATGACCGCCGCCACCAGCACGAGGATCTGGCCGATCCGCAGCAACTCATAGGCAAAGCCGATAGGAATGTTGCCCATCTGAGTGATCGAAGCCCCCCCCTGCGGGGCAAGCGAGGCCGGGATCAAGCCCAAGAACCCACCCAAGAACAAGCCGAGCATGGACAGCAGAGCAGCCTTCCCGAGAACGAGGGTGATCTCGGCAGAGAAGTGAATGTAGATCCAGACCCACAGCACAAAGGCGGCGATGCACAACACCGCAGAGCGAAACAATATGCGCGGCGACAAGGCTTCTCGCAAGCCGAGCGCCAGACATTTGAGCGCTTCGGCCAGGGCGCGCAGCCAGGCAGAGCGTGACCAGTCGGGGAGGATCACCAGGTAGCGCGGTCTTGGTCGAGCATGTGTTCATCAGAACAGCGATCCGACCCGACCTCGAACCGAGCATTACAAGCGCAGGCCTCGCTACTCAACGCGCGATCCTTTGGGCAGCCCTTCTGCCCGCCGCTTCGCCTCGACGAACTGGTCCATATCCTTGAAGTCCCAGAAGATGTCGAAGGCCTTGCCGAAGCTCTCGGCGTCCTTCCACTTCACCTTGCCTTCGGGTGTGCCGTATATCTGCTTGAGCTCTTCCTTGACCGCGGGCTTGGGTTTGTTGCGGTCGGCCCAGGCTCGCTTCGCATCCTTGGCCAGGTCGATCAGCGCGCCGCCTCGACCAGGTGTGCGATACGGGTGGTCGATCCGCGGGTCGTGGTTGAACCAGCTGATCGCCACCAGAGATTCCTTGCCGGCCTTGTCGTACTCGTAGACGCGGTGCAGCAGGTAGGGGCGCTGCGCGAGCTGCGACTTGTAGCCCGCGCTCTCCGCGTAGTAGGTGTGCTCTTCATTCGACAGCCCGCGGTTGATCGCGCGCTTCAGCTTGCCTTGCGCGTCGTACTGTTCGTGGCGAAACACCGCCCAATCCATCCCCCTCCACCAGATGCGATGCTGCAGCCCGCCGTTGGCGGCGAAGTACTCGGAGATGTACACCTCACCCGCGAACGTGCGACGGCGCTCGCGGTGGTATTGCTTTAGCTTCTTCTCCGGGTCGCCTGGGCCGTCCATGAAGGAGAGCGGCAGGGGTTCGTAGAAATAGTATTCCTGGTCAACGTCGGCGGGTGAACGCGGGCGAGGCAGAGGTACGCCCTCCATCTCCCGATCCGATGTGAAGTAGTACAGCTGCTTCTTCGCGTCCGCAAGCGCCGAGAGACGCTCCGGCTTGCCGTCCGGCGAATAGGCCCAGCGAATCTCCCAGATCGGGCGATAGGCCTCTTTGCGGTGGTCTTCATTCAAGCTGTTTACAAACCGGGCACCCCGATAAGCGCCCGAGGAGGTGTCGTAGTAGTAGTCGATGAACTTTCCCTGACCCTCTTTAATCGGATCGCAAGCCGATCCTGTGGAATCGTTGTTTGGCTCTACGTAGCGTCGAGGCCGCCCTTCTTTGTCGTAGTAGTAGCAGGCGACCGTCTTGCTCGTCCAATTCCGGGTGGCGTCTTGATTGACGTACACGGGATTGGACTCGAGGTACCGCTCCACCAGGCCTTGGCCGTTGTAGATGAAGTGCTTGATCTCATCGCGCCGATAGTTCTCTGCGAGCTTGGCAAGCACCGGGTTGGCTTCACCTGCAGCCGGTCCGCTCACAGCCAGCGGCTTGTCTCGCTGCACTTGCCTTTCGTTGTGGTCCAACTCCTGGAACCGATGCTGCCAGTGTTCGATGCGACAGACGCGGCGGCCGCCCTTGCCATCGGGCTCGTAGATGTAGACCCAACCATCAAGTTTCCGAAGCGTGCGGGTGTCCTGCTTGCGCGGATCCACCACGTTTGGCCAGATGAATGGTGTTTGAAAGGGGGGCTCACCCATGTCCGGCTTGCTGTGCTCCGGGTTCCCGTAGGCGAGCCGCTCGACTGGGTGACCTTTCCCGGTTCCGGCGAGGCGCACTGCCACGTCTTCATTTGAGGCTGGGTTTTTGTCTTTTGCGGCCTGGATGTCGAAATAGATTTCAACGCCGATCGCAGGCGACTGAACCGGGGCGGTCAAATCGTTGCATGACTGAGCCCAAGAGGTGCCGCAGGCTGCTGTGAAAGCGGCCGCGCGCAGAACTGCAATCCATTTGCTCAAGACAGCACTCCATCTGGTTCGTGCTGGAGGACGTCGAAAGTTCTCTCCGGGCGCGACTGGTCATTGACCCCGGCGATCAGGAACGCGCCGCTCTTCCCTCCCAGCCAGATGTCCTTTTTTTCCTCTGAGCCGAACCATAGCGGCATCAACGTAAAAAATCCCTGAAGCTTGGACAGAGCATCAAACGCGGCCTTGAGGTTGTGTTCCTTTTGCCCATAGTGCTTCTCGATTCCCGCGCGGGCGGGCTTCATGAAGGCCGCCTGAAGCACAGGCGGTTCCGCCGCGAAGTCCACGCCGATGAGCTTTCCTCCCGGAACTTTCATGACGGCTGCAGCCGCGCCGGGCTCCCTCAGCGCAACGGCTGTCACCAGCCCAACCGTTTTCGCCGCCTGCTTGCCGGCAGCCGTCTTGCTCCACCGTTTGGGCCAAGCATGGGTTGTCTCCTCAAATGTCTTCATGCTGTTGCGTGGTGTGTGCAAGAAAACGCTTTCGTAGATCTTGGCGTTATTGGACGCAACCGCACGGATCGCTTTGACAGTCGCCGCTGACGCGGGTTTGTCGAGCGCGATGCCCCTGGGAAGCGTTCCCGCTGCGCGCCTCAACGTCTTCAGCGGGGGCTCGGACCCAGAAACGCTGACTTGACTGAGTTTGTGACTCGGACGATCGCCAACGGTGTAGAGGTCCGATTCGATCTTCATCCCGAAATGCTTTTTCCACAGGCTCTGACGCATCTCCTTCGCAAAAGTTCGCGTCGTCACCAGCACCCCGTTGCCCAAGTCCACCCCATCCTGCTTGTCGTTGTCGATGATGACGGCCGCGATCTCCGAGTCTCCGTTGCCGTTGAGGCTGCGGTCGTTGATGTTTGCGCTGCCGATGATGACCACGGCATCGTCGACGATGGTCAGCTTCGAGTGCACATAGCACTGCTCCGTGACGACGAAGCGCCCTAGCTCCTTGGTGGTATCGCGCTCGCCCGTTTTTGGATCGCGTTCGTAGAGCGCGGTGAACCCGTAGTTACGCAGGTTCAGGAACGTGAGGTACTTCGACCAGTCGTTTGACTCGATCTTGGCCCGCACGTCCTTCGCCTCGGGCGCGCAGAGCAAGCCCTTCTCCTTCATCACCATGAACTCGCATACGCGGTAAAGCAGGCTGCGCGAGCCGCGCTTGATGCTTTGCAGGATCCAGTAGTGCTGCTTGGCGACAGCGGGGGCCATGATGTTGCCCTCGGGGTGAACGGGCAGCACCATATAAACGTGGAAGTCCTTGCCCACCGCGATCTTCTCGCCGATGCGCGTGGCGAGCGCGGTCACGATGCCGTTGGAAGCGGGTGACTTTTCTTTCTGCTTGCCGTCGGTGTCCGACTCGCCGCAATCTGAAATGAAGAATTGGGTCTCGATGTAGATGTAGGCCTCGGCCGATCGGATGGCGTTGTACATCGCCTGCAACACGCCATCACCATGGCGCGTGACGCTGGCCTTGTGCTCCGTCATCTGAGCGGCCGCCTGCGCGCTGCCGGTGGCGAAGTCGGTCGTGTTGTGCAATCCCGCCTTCGACCACTCGACCCCGATCTGGGCCTCGCTCATGGAGCGCACGATCTGCACCGAGACCCCCTGGCCTGCAGGTGCGTTCAGGTTGCCGAACACCGCCCGCCCGCCATGCCCGGCCAGCCACGCATCGGTGAGCGGCGTGGTGCCTTTGTTGTCGCCGCCACCGCAGCAGGTGTTCCAGCGACGCACGAAGTTCTTGTACATGTCGAAGACGGCCGGGCCTTCCAGGCGGGCGTGCACGTCTTGCCATGGCATGCGCGGCTGGCAGCCTTCCTCCAGACCGTGGAGGTCGGTCAGGTAGGTGCTCAGTTCTTCGATTTCGATCCAAAGCGTCTTGGCGTCGTTGAACAACTGAGACGGGTCGCTGCCGTAATACTCTGCCGTGCGCATGCTCGCCTTGGCCGAATCACTCAGGCCGACGAAGACGTCCATGACGCTCTTCTTCATGTTGTCGATCTTGTCGCCTGCGGCCTTGAGCGCCATGTTGCGCAGCTTTTGGTTGGCCGCGTCGAGGGTTGCGTCGGCACCTGCCTCGTCACCATGGGCCGCCAGGCGCCGTGCCTTGGCGCGCTCAGCCATGTATTCGTCGTAGACGGCCTCGGCTTTCTTCACCTTCTCGGCAAACTCGTCGAAGGCGCGCTTGAGTTCCATCTGGGCGCTCGTTGACGGGTCGATCATGTCGACGAACCGCTTGACTTCGGCCAGCGAGGCGCCCCTGTCCCACAGATCCTTGGCACGGTCCATCAGGATCGTGAGCATGTAGTAGGTCGGCGCAAAGCCCGGCCGGGCACGTCCCTTGTACCCTTTCGGCGCAGGCTCACCCAAGAAAGGCTGGGTCATGCGGATCTCTTCGGCAGTGAGCTTGCGCCCCTTGCCGAGACCGGGGTTGTACATATCGTTGATGCGGTGCTTCAGCGGGTCGGCGACCACATCGAAGTTGCCGTTGTCCCACCGGCCATAGGTGACGTCGATGCCACCGATAAAACCGACCCTGCCGTCGACCACGATCATCTTTTGGTGATGCGAGAACCCCATGTTCTCGTAGCCGCGGCCAGTGTTGGGCTGCTGCACCGCGACCTGCACGCGCGCCTTCTCACCTGGCTTGTTCAGGGAACCGAGGAACTTGCGCACTTCGTTCTCATGGGTGTAGGCGGGCGATTCGACGCTGTCGTACAGCAGCACGCGAACCTCGAGCTTGGGGTGCTTGTCGAGTTGCGCCACCAGCAGCTCGGTGAAGCGCGCCGGGTGCCCCGACTGCCCGCGCTGGGTCAGTTCGACGTCGTAGTCCATCTGCCAGTCGACGAAGAAAAGGAATTTGGTGGCGCTGCGGATGGCGGCAGCCACGTCTTCCATCATCGACTCGCCCGTGACGAAGTAGCGGGCCTTGTTGCCATGGCGTGGCCGTGCGAAGTAGGGGCGTTGGGTGACCCAGAACCCTGGCGTGCTCTTGGCCTGGGTGTCGGGCGTGAGGCACAAGGTGTGGTGCTTGAGGGCTTCTGAGGGTGTTCGGCTCATGTTCTGGTCTCGCCTTTAGATGTCTGACTCTTGCTTGGGCTTGCCGAAGAGACCGCCACCGAAGTCGGCCTGCATCCAACGGCGCAATTCGGCCTGTTCAAGGTCGTCTTCTTCACGCCAGCGAGTGCCGTAGTTGCTCGCCTGGAGGATGCGCTCCTCCTGCATGCCGATGGCCTCGGGGTTGCCGATGGCGTGCTTGCGCAGTTCGATGGCCTGCGAGCCATGGATCAAGAACACCAGTCCAGGGTAGTCGCTGACGCGCTTCCAGAGCTCCTTCTGCTGAACCTCGCTCAGGTCAACTTTGCCCGATGCGTCTGTCTGCCCGGAGAAGAAAACTTCCTTGCGGGCCTGCGGCTGCAGGCGCGCCACGCGGCCGATGGATTCGTCCGGCGCCATGGCCGCCACTCTGTCGAGGCGGGCGATCACCCAGGGCACGCCAGCCACGCCACTGCCCGCAGGGCCGGCGAGGTTGGCAATGGTGATGCCGATGTTGGCCTTTTCCTTCAGTTCGGAGAACGGCAGGTCAGGCAGGCGGTAGTTCTCGTTGCCCGGCCCCACAAAACTCTTCGTCGCCGCCTTGACCGTGATCTTCCCCGGGCACTGCGTGGTGATCCCCTCCGCGCTGATCACGATCTGCGCACCACCCGACGTGGTCAGCGTGATCTTCTTCGCCGCGGCCCAGTCGATGTGGCTGTTGGCGCTTTGCACGTTGATGAGGTTCTTGGCCGCCACCTCCGCCGTGCCTGCTTGCGCCTGCATCTGCACCGGCCCTTGGCCCGCGATCATCGTGAGGCCCTTGCCCTTGGCACCCTCACCTGCTTGAACCGCCCCGGCCAGGATGCCGAGGCTCTGGCCGGTGTTCACTCTGAGTTGGTTGCCACCGGCCAC
>JBBRFR010000170.1:0-8357 GCA_038241485.1 Burkholderiales bacterium | reverse complement strand
CTTCGTGCACTACAGCAGCCTGCACCTGGTCGGCAACCTCACCGGCCTCACACTGACGGCCGCCTTCGGCTGGGTGTCGCGCGTGCCACTGCGCGCCGCGCTCGCGTGGTTTGTCGCCTGGCCGCTCACGCACCTGGTTTTTTTGTGGGCGGTGCCCGAGTTGAAACACTACGGCGGCCTGTCGGGCGTGGTGCACGCGGGCGTGGCGATCGTCATAGCGCATTTGCTCATCACCGGCACCCGTGGCCAGCGCGCGGTGGCGGCCACCGTGCTGGCCGGCTTGCTGGCCAAGATCGCCACCGAAACCCCCTGGGGCGAAGCCGTGCAGCACCACGACGGCTGGGACATCGGCATCGCCCCGATGGCGCATGTGACCGGCGTGCTCTCGGGCGTGGCCTGCCTGGGGCTCGTGTGGGTCGCATCACGCTTCAGCTCACGAACCCAACCCCATGCCTGACCGCAAAGCTCACCTCGACACACTGGCCGTCGTCTCGCTGATCGCCTGCAGCTTCTTGTGGGGCCTGAACCAGGTGGCCGCCAAGGTCGCGCTGGGCGAGGTGTCACCGCTGGTGCAAGCAGCAGTGCGCTCGCTCGGTGGCGTGGCGCTGGTGCTGCTGTGGGCGCGGCTGCGCGGCATCGCGCTGTTTCAGCGCGACGGCACCTTGCCTGGCGGCCTGTTCGCGGGCGCGCTGTTTGCCGCCGAATTCGCCTGCATCTTCATCGGCCTGCAGTACACAACGGCCTCGCGCATGATCGTGTTCATCTACTTTGCGCCCTTCATCGTGGCGCTGGGCATGCCTTTCATCGCAAAGTCCGAGCGTTTGTCGGCGCTGCAAACGGCGGGGCTGGTGCTGGCGTTTGCCGGCGTGGCGAGTGCGTTCGCCGAAGGGTTCACCCAGCCGGCCATCGGCCCCAAACAATGGATGGGTGACGCGCTCGGCGTGATGGCTGCCGCACTGTGGGCGGCCACCACCTTGAGCATCCGCGCCACCCGGCTCGGCAGTGCGTCGGCCGAAAAAACGCTCGCCTACCAGCTGGGTGTGTCGGGTGTGCTGCTCGGCCTGGGGGCGTTATGGAATGGCGACACCTGGCCACAGCAGCTGTCAGCGCTGGCCATTGGCTCACTCGCGTTCCAGACCATCGTGGTGGTGTTTGCGAGCTACCTGCTGTGGTTCTGGCTGGTGCGCCACTACCCAGCGACACGGCTGTCGGCGTTCACGCTGCTCACACCGGTGTTCGGCCTGCTGATGGGCGTGCTGCTGTTGGGTGAGCCGATCACTGCGCGGTTGCTGCTGGCACTCGCGGGTGTGGCAGTGGGCATGGCGCTGGTGAACCGGCGTTGAGAGTCAGCGGCGGCGTCAACTGCGAATGCGCTTGACCAAGGCGGTGGTCGAATAACCGTCGACAAACGGGATCGAGCGCGCATCGCCGCCCCAGGTGCGCACCCACTGTGTCTCGGCCAGCATCTCGATGTCGTAGTCACCGCCCTTCACGTACAGATCGGGCCGCACCAGCGTGAGCAGCTCGACCGGCGTTTGTTCGTCGAACAAGGTCACCAGGCTCACACTTTCCAGCGCGGCCAGCACACAGGCGCGGTCTGCGTCTGTGTTCAACGGCCGGTCGGGGCCTTTGCCGAGCAGGCGTGCCGAAGCATCGCTGTTCAAGCCGATCACCAGGCTGCCACCCAGCGCACGGGCCGCCGCGAGGTAGCTCACATGGCCTCGGTGCAAGATGTCGAACACACCGTTGGTGAACACCATCGGCCGCGGCAGTTGTGCCAGGCGGGCGGGCAGCTCGGCGCGGTTGCACAGCTTGTCGAGGAAGGTCGTCGTCATGGCCCGAATTGTCGCCTGCGTGGCAGCTCCGGCAAGCCGCTCGCCCCTAGACTGCGCCGACAACAACCCTTCGGAGACACCCATGATCACGCTGTGCGGTTCCACGATCTCGAACTACTACAACAAGGTCAAGCTCGCGCTGCTCGAAAAGGGCATCCCGTTCACCGAAGAGAAGGTCGACACAGGCCGCACCGACGACGAGGTGCTGAACGCCACACCGCTGGGCAAGATCCCCTTTATTCGCACGCCGCAGGGCGCGCTGTGCGAGAGCCAGGTGATCCTCGATTACCTTGAAGCGACCCACCCCACACCCGCGCTGATCCCGGCCGACCCATGGCAAGCGGCCAAGGTGCGAGAGCTCATCACCTTCATCGACGCCTACCTGGAGATGACCGCGCGTCAGCTTTACCCCAAGGCTTTTTTCGGCGGCGAGCTGAGCGAGGCCAACGCCACTCGCATTCGCGGCCAGCTGGAAAAACAGCTTGCTGCCTTCAAGCGCCTGGCCAAGTTCGCGCCCTATGTGGCGGGCGACAGCTTCACCATGGCCGACTGCGCCGCCTGGGCCAACCTGCCCCTGGTGACCATGGCGACCAAGGCCGTGTATGGCCAGGATCTGGTGACCGCCGCCGGCATCGACCTCAAGGCCTACACGAAGCTGATTGATGAACGCGCCTCAGCTCAAAAGGTCAAGGCGGATCGCAAGGCCGACCAGGCCAAGGCTTAAAGAAGTCGCCAACAAAAAGGCCCGCAGCAGCGGGCCTTTTTTGCTGGGGCGGCTGGCTTACACCGGCTGCGGGCCTGGCGGGTTGCCAGCGGCCACCTTGGCCGCCACCTTGGCCGTCACTTCCTTGCGGAAGCGGTTCAACTCTTGCACGCTGGCGAAGCTGCGCTCCATCAGCAGGCTCATGTTGTGCAGGATGCGCTCGACAACCTTGGTCTCCCACACGGCGTCGAACTGGATCTGCTTGTCCAGCCACTGCTCCAGCCACTTCGGGTCAGGCAGGCGGCTCTGGATGGTGTCGCGCGGAAAGAGCTTTTCGTTCACGTGCAGGTTGGTCGGGTGCAGCGCCTGCGCCGTGCGGCGCGCACTGGCCATCAGCACACCGACCTTGGCAAACGCGGCGCGGGCCTCGTCGCCAAACTTCTGCATTGCGCGCTTCATGTAGCGCAGGTAGGCGCCGCCGTGGCGGGCTTCGTCACGGGCGAGCGTTTCGTAGATCGCCTTGATGACCGGCTCGGTGTGCCACTCGGCCGCGCGGCGGTACCAGTGGTTCAAACGGATCTCGCCGCAAAAGTGCAGCATCAGCGTCTCGAGTGCGGGCGCGGGGTCAAACTCGAAGCGCACTTCGTGCAGCTCGGCTTCGGTGGGGCACATGTCGGGGCGGAAGCGCCGCAGGTACTCCATCAACACCAAAGAGTGTTTCTGTTCTTCGAAGAACCACACGCTCATGAAGGCGGAGAAGTCGCTGTCGTCGCGGTTGTCGCGCAAGAACATCTCGGTGGCCGGCAGCGCCGACCACTCGGTGATGGCGTTCATCTTGATGGTCTGGGCTTGCTCTTCGGTGAGCTGGCTGCCATCAAACTCGTCCCGTGGGATGTCGGTGTCCATGTTCCAGCGCACGGCTTCGAGTTGCTTGAAGAGTTCGGGGTAAAGCATGGTTCAGCCTCGTTGGTTGACCCGCTATTTTAGTCGCGCCGTCTGTGACAGTTGTTTGCGCCCCCTTCGGGCGTCAAGGAGATGCCGGCCTTTGCATCCGCGGGGCACCCCTGTGCGTAGGGGTGGGACGGGTGCACGATCGGTGCCCCGTCACTCCGCCACCGAGACTTCGCATGACACCCCGCCTGCTGATTTCACTGGCCCTGGCCTCCCTCTTGGGAAGCGCCCAGGCCGCCGACTGCCCCGACTTGCTGAACCGCGAAATACCCCGCCTGCAAGACGAAAAACCGCAGAGCCTGTGCCAGTACGCGGGCCGCGTGATCGTGGTGGTCAACACCGCCAGCTTCTGCGGCTTCACCCCGCAATACAAAGGGTTGGAGGCGCTGCACAGCCGTTACGGCTCACCAGGTCTCACGGTGCTGGGTTTTCCGTCCAACGACTTCTCTCAAGAGCCGGGCGGCGCCAAA
This sequence comes from Burkholderiales bacterium, assembly GCA_038241485.1. Taxonomy (GTDB): domain Bacteria; phylum Pseudomonadota; class Gammaproteobacteria; order Burkholderiales; family Burkholderiaceae_C; genus Rhizobacter. The sequence goes on along the minus strand of JBBRFR010000170.1, from coordinate 4,398 downwards.
ACCATTGCCGACTTTTGCGAAAACACCTACGGCGTGAAGTTCCCGATGTTCATGAAAACCCGGGTGGCCGATTCCGCAGGGGCGCAACGGAGCCCCTTCTTCACCGCGCTCAAGCAGGCCAGTGGCGAGGCGCCGCAATGGAACTTCCACAAGTACGTGATCGCCCGTGACGGCAAGACGGTGCAGAGCTTTGGCGCACGGGTTGCCCCCGACAACACCGACTTCGTGAAAAACATCCGGAAACTGCTTGATGCAAAATGAAGACTGATGAGTTATATTTCATACCAGTCAGTTCAAACGGAGTCGGCGCGTGGCAAAAATCACTTACAAATTGGGGGAACTCCATGCGTGTAAGGGCGTCGAAAGCCTTGTTGGACTAACGTACAGGTCAACACACACCACTTCTATGCTGCACAGCCGGCCGGTTGATCCGGTTGGAATCCCGGGGCGGTTTTCCTCCTCCCTCCTCCCTCCCTTGTTCCCCCTGGGGCGCTGTGCAGCAATCTTTATTCAGCGGGGCGCGGCGTGAGGCGCCGCGTCGCCGTCATCGGCTCAGGTATCTCGGGCCTGTCTGCCGCCTACACGCTGGCGCCTGAAGCGCAGGTCACGCTCTTCGAAGCGGGCGACTACTTCGGCGGCCACACCCACACGGTCGACTTCACGCTCGGCGGCCCCAACGGCAAGGTCACCCACGGCGTAGACACCGGGTTTCTGGTGTTCAACGAGCGCACCTACCCCCAACTGATCCGCCTCTTGGGCGAACTGGGGGTGGAGACGACGGCGTCCGACATGTCGTTTTCGGTCAAGGTGCCCGACGTCGGCCTGGAGTGGAGCGGCAGCGACCTCAACACTGTATTTGCCCAACGGCGCAACTTGGTGAGGCCCGGCTTCTTGCGCATGCTGGCCGACATCCTGCGTTTCAACAAACTGACCACCGAGCTGGCTGAGCGGGGTGAAGAAGGCTCACTGCAACAACCCATCGGCGACTTTCTGGCCGAGCAGCGCTTTTCGGCCGAGTTCCGCGACTGGTACTTCCTGCCGATGATCGGCTGCATCTGGTCGTGCCCGACCGATCAGATGCTGCGCTTTCCGATCGCCACCATGATCCGCTTCTGCCACAACCACGGACTGCTGCAGGTGACGAACCGCCCACGCTGGTTCACAGTGACCGGGGGCGCGCGCAACTACGTGCACAAGATGCTGCCGCGCATCGGCGACGCGCGGCTCAACACGCCCGTTCGCAGCGTGCACCGCTCGCCGGCCGGCGTGTTTGTGCGCACCGACCACAGCACTGAGCACTTCGATTCGGTGGTGATGGCCTGCCACAGCGACCAATCTCTGGCCTTGCTGGCCGACCCGACCCGTGCCGAGCGCGAGGTGCTGGGTGCCATCCGCTACCACCGCAACCGCGCGGTGCTGCACACCGACACCTCCGTCTTGCCCAAGCGCCCGCTGGCCTGGGCCGCCTGGAATTACGAGCGCGCCACCAACGGCCCGCGCGAGCAGGCCGCTGTGTGCCTGCACGACCTGATCAACCGCCTGCAGCCGCTGCCGTTTGACGAGCCGGTGATCGTGTCGCTCAACCCGGTGCGCGAGCCCGAGCCCAACTGCGTGCACGGCGAGTTCGACTACGCCCACCCGGTGTTCGACAGCGCGGCCATCGCCGCCCAGCAGCGCTTGCCTGAACTGCAAGGCCATGCCAACACCTGGTTTTGCGGCGCCTGGACACGTTATGGCTTCCACGAAGACGGGCTGATGTCGGGCCTGGCCGTGGCCGAGGGCTTGCGCCGTCAATGGGCGCGCGAGCCCGTGCGGGAGGCCGCGTGACCTCGCTCCAAGCCGGGCCGTTGATCGGCACCGGCGTGGTTCGCCACACGCGCCTGCGCCCGGCGAACAACAGCTTCAGCTACCGCACCTATTTCCTGATGCTGCCGATGCGCAGCCTGCGCCTGCAAGCGTCCAGTGTGCTCAAGCGCAACCGTTTCGGGTTGATCAGCTTCTTCGACCGCGACCATGGTGATGGCCGCGCCGACTCGTTGGCCTGGCTCGACGAACTCTTGCAACGCGAAGGCATTCTGGACGCCAATGGCGAAGCCTGGCTGCACTGCTACCCGCGTGTGCTCGGCCACACCTTCAAGCCGGTGAGCTTTTGGTACTGCCACCGTGCCGACGAAACACTTGCCGCCATCGTGGTCGAGGTCAACAACACCTTTGGCGAGCGCCACTGCTACCTGCTGCGCGGGCCCGAGCTCGCCTTTGGCAAGGAGCTGCGTGCCGACAAGGTGTTCCACGTCTCGCCGTTTTGCGACGTGTCAGGCAGCTACCGCTTTCGCTTCTGGCGCACCCATTTGCATCCACAAACCGACGGCGCGCGTATCGATGCACAGCGAACGCTGGTGCGCATTGACCACGACAACGACACCGGCCCGTTGCTGCAAACCAGCGTGTCAGGCCAGTTGGCACCGTTGACGCCGCAAAGCACACGGGCCGCCTTCTTCGGCATGCCGCTGATGACCGTGTTCGTCGTCGCGCGCATCCATTGGCAGGCGCTCAAGTTGTGGCGCAAAAGCGTGCCGTTCTTTCGCAAACCCGAGCCCCCCAAGGCCTTCATCACCCGATAACCGGACAAGCAGGACTCGCCCCGATGAACACCAGCACCCAAGCCAGCTACAGCAGTGCCGTCGTGCCAGACAGCGCGCCCGCCGCCGCGCGCGCCGTCTTTCGCCTGCTCAAGAACCTCAAGCACGGCACGCTCGACGTGCAGCTGCCCGACGGCAGCCACACCCGCTTCGGCACGCCCGCAAGCGGCGAGCTGCGCGCGGCCATCCGCCTGCGCAACTGGAACGTGTGCGGCGCAGCACTCAAGTCGGGCGACATCGGGTTTGCCGAAAGTTTCATCGCCGGCGAATGGACCACCCCCGACCTCGCCAGCCTGCTCACGCTCTTCATCGCCAACCGCGACGAGATCGAGACGGTGGTCTACGGCACCTGGTGGGGCTCGCTGCTGTACCGCGCCAAACACCTGTTCAACCGCAACTCGCGCAGTGGCAGCAAGAAGAACATCCACGCCCACTACGACCTCGGCAACGAGTTCTACCGGTTGTGGCTCGACCCGACGATGAACTACTCCAGCGCCTGGTTTGAAGGCGACCGCGGCCGGCCCATGGTCGATGCCCAATGGGCCAAGGTGCGCCGCGCGCTGAAAGAATGTGGCGTGAAACCCGGCGACCGGGTGCTGGAGATCGGCTGCGGCTGGGGCGCATTGGCCGAATGTGCGGCGCGTGAGTTTGATGCCAGCGTCACCGGCGTCACGCTCTCCCGCGAGCAGCTCGCGTGGGGCCAGGACCGTTTGAAAAACTCAGGCCTGCAGGGCGAGCTGCGCTACCAGGACTACCGCGACATCCAAGACGGCCCGTTCGATGCCATCGCCTCGATCGAGATGTTCGAAGCCGTGGGCCGCGAATACTGGCCGAGCTTTTTCGAGACGCTGAAACAGCAGCTCAAGCCGGGCGGCAAGGCCTGCATCCAGAGCATCACCATCCGCGACGACTTGTTCGAACGCTATGTGAAGTCGACCGACTTCATCCAGCAATACATCTTCCCCGGCGGCTTGTTGCCCAGCCCCACGGCCTTCCGCGAAGCGGCGGCCAAGGCGGGCTTGAAGATCGTCAACGAACTCTCATTCGGCCAAGACTATGCCGAGACGCTCAAGCGCTGGCGCGAGAGCTTCCTTGCACAAGACGCGCAGGTGCGCCGCCTCGGTTTTGACACCCGCTTCATGCGCATCTGGGAGTTCTATCTCGGCTACTGCGAAGCGGCCTTCGCTACCGGCAACACCGGCGTCATGCAGTTCACGCTGCAACGCGACTGACCTGCCATGAGCACACTCTCGCGCCGCAGCACGCTGGTTGCACTGGCCTGCCTGCCGTTTGGCGCAGGGGCCCAGACCACCCCACCCAGCGAGTTGAGCGCCTTGTCGGGCGCACGCCTGCTGGGCCAGGGTCGATTGACCTTTCTGGGCCTGAGCGTCTACAGCGCCAAACTGTGGGTCACCGACGGCTTCAAGCCCGACGACTTCGTGAACCACCCGGTGGCGCTGGAGCTGGAGTACGCGCGCTCGCTGGTCGGCTCGTTGATCGCCGAGCGATCCTTGTCCGAGATGAAACGTGTCGGCGAGGTGCCGGCCGACAAGGCCGAGGTTTGGCTCGCCGCGATGACGAAGGTCTTGCCCGACGTGAACAAGGGCGACCGCATCACCGGCCTGCACCTGCCCACTGAGGGCATGCGCTTCTTCTTCAACGGAAAACCGAGTGGCGAGATCCGTGACGTGGCCTTCGCCCGCCTGTTCACCGGCATCTGGCTGTCGCCGCGCACCTCGGAGCCCAGGCTGCGGCAAGC
>JBBRFR010000169.1:0-8381 GCA_038241485.1 Burkholderiales bacterium | reverse complement strand
ATCGAACGACGATTGAAAATGCGGCCGTCTTGCACGACGCGGCGCTGGCCCTGCAAGCCGATTTGCGGGCGCGGCACCCAGGCTTGCAAACACGGCTGCTGCGCCGCCCTGAAGCGGCAGATGGACTGCACACCTGGATGGAAACCTACGCCGCGCCCTTGAGCCCCAACGGCATCAGCGACTCGCTGCAAAGCGAGATCGAATGCGCCGCCCACGCCCAGCTGGCTTCGCTGATCAGCGGCCCGCGCCACGTTGAGAGCTTCGACGCATGTGCCTCGTAGCCCTGGCCCTTGATCAGTCGCGGCGCTTCCCCTTGGTGGTGGCCACCAACCGTGACGAGTTTTTCAAACGCCCCGCCGCACGCTTGAGCTGGTGGTCACCCGGCCCCGGCCTGCCCGACATCCTGGGCGGGCGTGACCTCGAGGCCGGCGGCACCTGGCTCGGCCTGACCACCCAAGGCCGCCTCGCACTTGTCACCAACGTGCGCAGCCCGGGGCTCAAAGACCCGTCGGCACCATCACGCGGCGTGATCGTGCAGCGCTGGCTCGCCGGTGACCTGACGCCCGACCGCTTCTGGATGCACGCCGCGCTGTCGGGCCACAACGGCTTCAACCTGGTGGCAGCCGATTTCCACCGCGGCGAATGTTTTTTTGCGTCCAACCTCGACGCCAACCCGGTGCGCCTGGATCGTGGCCTGTATGGCCTGTCGAACGCTTCGCTCGACACGCCCTGGCCGAAAGTCGTCTCGTTGAAAGACCGGGTGCGCGATGCCATTGACACCAGCGAGTCGCTCGACGTTCTCACCTCACGCTTGTTCGATGCGCTGGCCGACCGCACACCCGCACCCGACAAAGAGCTGCCCTCGACCGGCATCTCGCACGACCTGGAGCAGGCCTTGTCATCGGCCTTCATCCGCACGGCCGACGCCCACTACGGCACGCGCTGCACCACGCTGGTGGTGACCGAGCGAGTCAACAAGCGCCTGGTCACCCATGTCCTGGAGCGCACCTTCAGCCCTGCGGGCGGCATGGCCCTGCTGCGCCGCTCGACGTTGAAAGACTGGCCGCCGCGCTACTCGGAAGACATCGCGTCTGAAGGTGTGGCCCAGGCCGCGGTGACCGAAAGCGAAGAGGCTGCGGCCGAAACAAGCGCCCCGGCACGCAAGACCCGGGTGCGCAGCCTGCTCAAGCCTGAAGGTTCGCGCCGCAAGCGCCCGGTGACCAGCGCCGCTTAGGACCCACAGCCTCAGAGGCTGCGCACCATCTCGATGTGCGGGATGCCGACCTCTTCAAACATCACGCCTCGAGGCACAAAACCGGCACGCGTATAAAACGCTGCTGCTGACGCTTGCGCGTGCAGCACCGCCTCGCGGTAGCCGCGTTCGCGTGCCGTCTTCATCAGGGCGTCGAGCACCGAGCGCCCCACGCCGCTGCTGCGCATGGTTTGAGCCACTGCCATGCGGCCGATCTTGGCGACCCCCGGCACGTGCTCCAACAAACGCCCGGTGGCCAACGGTTGGCCGAAGCGGTTGTAGGCTACAGCGTGGATGCAGCCCGGGTCGGGGTCGGCTTCGTCCCACTCCATCTGCACCGGGATGCCCTGCTCTTCGATGAACACCGCCGTGCGAATGCGCCCGGCATCGCGGCCCAACTCATCCCAGTTGCCGACACGCACCTCGACCATCGGCTTGCCCGCCTCGAAGCCTTGCAGCAGGTCGCGCAACTCTTGCGGCACCGGCTTCGAGGTTTGCGTCGCCGGGTCGGCAAACACATAAACCAGCTCGCCGGTGATCAGCGGCTGGTCGTTGCGCATCACCGCGCAGTTGAACACCAGCGACGAGGTGCCGATTCGGGCGCAGCGCACGCCGATTTCGAGCACGTCGTCGTAACGCGCCGAGCCGAGGTACTCGAGCGTGGCCTTGCGCACATAGAGGTCGCCGCCCAGGTACGCCATGGTCTCGGTGTAGGGCATGGCGAGTGCACGCCAGTAGCCGCCCACCGCGGTGTCGAAGTACATCAGGTAATGGCCGTTGAAGACGATCTTCTGCATGTCGACCTCGGCCCAGCGCACACGCAGGCGCTCGACGAACCGGAACTCGCTTCTCTTCATGTCTGGAATGCTTTCTTCAGTGCGTTGACGGCAGCGTCCATGGCCTCGCCGGCCTCGGGCAACGAACGCCCACGCACCCGCTGTGTGGGGACTCAAGAGAGACCGGTGGGATGTACCGATGGAACGCGGCAGTGTGCCAGAGCATACTGAGCGCACCGTCGATCCACAGAGCGCCGCTGAGCATTCGAACCATGGCTTTCATCAACTACCTCACGCAGATCCAGCTCGACTACGGCACCGTCGCCATGCTGCCGCAAGAGTGCGAGCGCGTCGGGATGCGCAAGCCACTGGTCGTCACCGACGCTGGCGTTCGCGCCGCGGGCGTGCTCGACAAGGCGCTGGCCGCGCTTGGCAACGTGCCACATGCGGTGTTCGATCAAACTCCGTTTAACCCGACTGAGGCCGCGGTGCGCGCCGCTGTGGAGGTCTACAAGGCCAATGGCTGCGACGGCCTCATTGCCGTGGGCGGCGGCTCCAGCATCGACCTGGCCAAGGGCGTGGCAATTGCCGCCACCCACCCCGGCCCGATGAAAACCTACGCCACCATCGAAGGCGGCAGCGCCAAGATCACCGACGCGGTGGCGCCGTTGATCGCGGTGCCCACGACCGCGGGCACCGGCAGCGAGGTGGCGCGGGGCGCCATCGTGATCGTCGACGACGGCCGCAAGCTTGGCTTTCACAGCTGGTCACTGGTGCCTCGCACCGCCATCTGCGACCCCGAGCTGACGCTCGGCCTGCCCGCCTGGCTGACGGCTGCCACCGGCATGGACGCCATCGCCCACTGCATGGAAACCTTCATGGCCCCGGCCGTGAACCCACCGGCTGACGGCATCGGCCTCGACGGCCTGGAGCGCGGCTGGAAGCACATCGTGCGCGCCACTGAAAACGGTGCCGACCGCGAAGCGCGCTGGAACATGATGTCAGCGAGCATGCAAGGCGCCATGGCCTTCCAGAAGGGCCTGGGTGCGGTGCATTCACTCAGCCACAGCCTGGGTGGCGCCAACCCCAAGCTGCACCACGGCACGCTCAACGCGATGTTTCTGCCCGAGGTGGTCAAGTTCAATGCCGGTGCCGAGTCGATCCAGCGTGAGCAGCGGCTGCAGCGCATGGCGCGTGCCATCGGCATCGGCTCGTGCGATTCCAAGGGCACCGAGCTGGCCGAGGCGCTGCGCGAGCGGAACCAGCGGCTCGGCCTGCCCTCGGGCCTGCGCGCGATGGGCGTTGATGAGGGCATGTTCGACCGCATCATCGACGGCGCCATGAAAGACCATTGCCACAAGACCAACCCGCGCGTGGCGACTGAAGCGGAGTACCGCGAGATCATCGCGGCGTCGATGTAGGGCCCGCCCAGGCCGTGCAGCGCCCAGGGCAGCCGCTCTGCCTTGCTACGAGCGTGCACAAGATGGCCAGAGCGCTGGGGCGGGGTGTCGTTCGTGCACAGTGAAGTAAAGGAGGAGGCGATGGCCGCAGGCCGTCGACGGGGGACATGAACGGAGCACGGCACTCCGCCCCGGCGCTCCCGCACAGAACCATGCAAAGAAAAGGCCCGAGGGCTGAACGCCATCGGGCCTGTCTCTCTCATCATCGAACAGCAGCAACGGCTCGCGAGAGCCGCGCCTGCCACAACGATCTCAGTGGAACTGCTCTTCTTCGGTCGAGCCGGTCAGCGCCTTGACCGAGGACGAACCGCCCTGGATCACGGTGGTGACGTCGTCGAAATAACCAGCGCCCACTTCTTGCTGGTGCGACACGAAGGTGTAGCCCTTTTCGCGAGCGGCGAATTCCTTCTCCTGGACCATTTCGGTGTAGTGCTTCATGCCTTCGCCACGGGCGTAAGCGTGGGCAAATTCGAAGGTGTTGTACCAGTTGATGTGGATGCCAGCCAGCGTGATGAACTGGTACTTGTAGCCCAGTGCCGACAGGTCTTCCTGGAACTTGGCGATCGAACGGTCGTCGAGGTTCTTCTTCCAGTTGAACGATGGCGAGCAGTTGTACGACAGCAGCTTGTCCGGGCACTTGGCGTGCACCGCTTGCGCAAACTCACGCGCAAAGCCGATGTCGGGCGTGCCGGTTTCGCACCACACCAAGTCGGCGTACGGGGCGTAAGCCACGCCGCGGCTGATGGCTTGCTCCAGGCCATTGGCGACACGGTAGAAACCTTCTGGCGTGCGCTCGCCGGTCAGGAAAGGCTTGTCGTTGGCGTCGTGGTCGCTGGTGATCAGGTTGGCGGCTTCAGCATCGGTGCGGGCCAGAACGATGGTCGAAACACCCATCACGTCAGCGGCGAAACGCGCAGCGATCAGCTTCTCGCAGGCTTCGTGCGTAGGAACCAGCACCTTGCCACCCATGTGGCCGCACTTCTTCACGGCAGCCAACTGGTCTTCGAAGTGCACGCCGGCAGCGCCTGAGGCGATCATGTTCTTCATCAGTTCGAAGGCATTCAACACGCCGCCGAAACCGGCTTCAGCGTCAGCCACGATCGGCAGGAAGTAGTCGACGTATTCCTTGTGATCCGGGCCAATGCCACGCGACCATTGAATCTCGTCAGCGCGCTTGAAGGTGTTGTTGATGCGGCGAACCATGGTCGGCACCGAGTCGTAGGCATACAGCGACTGGTCGGGGTACATGGTCTCAGACGTGTTGCCGTCCGCCGCAACTTGCCAGCCCGACAGGTACACGGCTTCGAGGCCTGCCTTGGCTTGCTGCATGGCTTGGCCAGCGGTGATCGCGCCGAAGGCATTGACGTAGCCCTTCTTGGAGCCGCCATTGACCTTCGCCCACAGGGTTTCGGCGCCGCGCTTGGCCAGGGTGTACTCGGGCTGCAGGCTGCCGCGCAGGCGCACGACGTCAGCAGCGGAGTAACCGCGCTTCACGCCCTTCCAACGGGGGTTTTCGGCCCAGTCTTTTTCAAGGGCGGCGATCTGTTGTTCACGGGTCAGGTTGGTCATGTCGAACTCCAAAAGGATGTGGCTGAGACGAGAGAGAAACGAAAAATTCTGGGCTTAAGGATAGCGCCCACCATCCGGAAGAGGAAGACTTGTGTCTTATATAAGACTACAAATATTGCACATATGAATCAAATACTTAGCTTTCATATTTCTGGATGCGAAATTTTTTGTTCTCAGATGGAAAGAAATGCCGCGCCGCATTAGCGGCAAATATCGTAATGCGAAAACGCCATTCCTGCATGTGAAAGCGCAGCACCCGTGGCAAGCTCCCGCCATGAGTTCATTTGCCTTCCTCTCGGGCAACCGCTTTCTGCGTGCGCCCTCATTGCCTGTAAGCACACCCTATGCCGTGGCCGGCGTCGCCTGGGACGGCTGCGTGACCAACCGCCCCGGCGCGCGTTTCGGGCCCCGCGCGATCCGCGAGGCCAGCCACATGCTGTGTGACGGCACGCACCCGCACTTCAACATCAGCCCCGAAGGCCAGCTCGGCGATGCCGGCGACCTGGTTTTGCCCAACACCAGCCTGGAGACCATGCGCGCTGCGATGGGCCCGCAGGTCGAGCCGCTGATCCGCGCCCACCACATGGCGTGGCTGGGTGGCGACCATTCCATCACCCTGCCGCTGCTGCGCGCCTACAGGGCCTGGCTGGGCAAACCGCTGGCGGTGATCCATTTCGACGCCCATTGCGACACCTGGACCGATCATTTCGGCGAGCCGAGCGGCCACGGCACCTGGGTCTACGAGGCCATGCAAGAAGGCTTGGTGATCAACGAGTGTTTCACCCAGTTGGGCATCCGATCGGCGGGCCTGCGCGAAGCGCGGGAATACGTGCAAAACCAGGGCGGCCTGGTCTTTACAGCACGCGCGTTGCGTGGGCTGGAAAACGCCACCCAGCTGGCCCCGATGATGGCCGCCATTCGCACCCGCCTGGCCGAACACGGCAACCCGCCCATTTACCTGAGCCTAGACATCGACTGCCTCGACCCCGCTTTCGCCCCTGGCACCGGCACGCCCGAACCCGGCGGCATGAGCACCAACCAGGTGCTGACACTGATCGAAGAGCTGGCCGACCTGCCTTTCGTGGGCATGGATTGTGTAGAGGTCTCACCGCCTTACGATCACGCCGAGTTGACCAGTTATGCCGCCGCCTGCTTCGTCTGGACTTACCTGTGCGGGAGGCTGGCACACCCCAAGCCTTGATTGGTCGTGCACCCACAAGTCGCCACCATTGATTTACCTGATGAATCACCCCCTCTGAAGGAGAACCCCATGCCCCAAAACCTCGACGCCTACTGGATGCCCTTCACGGCCAACCGCCAGTTCAAGCAAGCGCCGCGCTTGATCTCGCGCGCCGAAGGCATGCACTTCTGGACGCCCGAGAACCGCCAGGTGCTCGACTGCATTGCCGGCCTGTGGTGCGTGAACGCCGGCCATGCGCGCCCGAAGATCGTCGAGGCCATTCGCCAGCAGGCCAGCGAGATGGACTTTGCGCCGCCCTTCAACATGGGCCACCCCAAACAGTTCGAGCTGGCCGAGCGCCTGGTGGAGCTCACACCACCGGGGCTCGACAAGGTGTTCTACGCCAACTCAGGCTCCGAAGCTGTGGACACAGCCCTGAAGATGGCCCTCGCCTACCACCGCGCACGCGGCGAAGGCTCGCGCACGCGGTTGATCGGCCGCGAACGCGGCTACCACGGTGTCAATTTCGGCGGCATCTCGGTCGGCGGCATGGTCGCCAACCGCAAGATGTTTGGCACGCTGCTCTCGGGCGTCGACCACATTCGCCACACCCACGACCCACGCAACGCGTTCAGCAAGGGCCAGCCGGAGCACGGCGCCGAGCTGGCCGACGACCTGGAGCGCCTGGTCGCATTGCATGACGCATCGACCATCGCGGCGGTGATCGTCGAGCCTGTCGCCGGCTCCACCGGCGTGCTGCTGCCGCCCAAGGGATACCTGGAGCGGCTGCGCAGCATCTGCGACAAGCACGGCATCTTGTTGATCTTCGACGAAGTCATCACCGGGTTTGGCCGCCTCGGCTCGCCCTTCGCCGCGACCCACTTCAATGTGACGCCCGACCTGATGACGGTCGCCAAGGGTTTGACCAACGGCAGCGTGCCGATGGGCGCGGTGTTCGCTCACCAGAAGATCTACGACGCGTTCATGAATGGGCCCGAGCACATGATCGAGTTCTTCCACGGCTACACCTACTCGGGCCACCCGCTGGCCTGCGCTGCAGCCCTGGGCACGCTCGACACCTATGCCGACGACGGCTTGCTCACACGCGGCAGCAAGATGGCAGCGACCTTCGAGAACGCGGTGCATTCGCTCAAAGACATGCCCAACGTGGTCGACATCCGCAACATGGGCCTGGTGGGTGGCATTGAGCTGGCGCCCATACCCGGTGAGCCGGGCAAGCGTGCGTTCTCGGTGTTCCTCGAGTGCTGGGAAAAGGGCCTGCTGATCCGCACCACCGGCGACACCATCGCGCTCTCGCCGCCGCTGATCATCGAGAACAAGCACATCGACCAGATCATCGGCACGGTGTCTGACGCGCTCAAGCGCGCGGCATGAGCCCGCCGGGCCGCCCCAAGGGCGAATAACGGAGTGCGCAGCACGAAGCTACTCCAATGAGCTTTATACGCACCGACGACGAGCTGGCGCGTCACTCCTACTACAGCGCCACGGCACCACGCGCGCAAGCTTTTGCCACCCTGCAGGGAAGCGTGGACTGCGACGTGGCCGTGGTCGGCGGCGGCCTGGCCGGGTTGTCGGCCGCCATCGAGCTGGTCGACCGGGGCTACAGCGTCGTGGTGTTGGAGGCCCACCAGGTCGGTTGGGGCGCATCAGGTCGCAACGGCGGGCAAGCGTTGGCTGGCCTGGCCTGCGACCCCTCGGTGATCGAACAGCAGCTCGGCATGGAGGCCGCGCGCCGTGTCTGGGCGATGACGCTGGAAGCGCTCGACCTCATCACCCAGCGTCGCGAGCGCTTCGGCATCGAGTGCGACTGGCAACCCGGCTACCTGAGTCTGGCCGTCAACGCCCGCAAGGCGCGCGAGTTGCAGGCCTCGCATGCGCACATGCAAACGCACTACGGCGACACCAGCACCTGGATCGACGCCCACGAGCTGGCGAAATGGATCGCCAGCCCGCGCTTTCACAGCGGCCTGCACGACGCGCGCTCCGGCCACTTGCACCCGCTCAAATACAGCCTGGGCCTGGCGCGCGCCGCTGCCAGCCTGGGTGTGCGCATGTTCGAGAACAGTGCGGTCACCACGCTCACGCCAGGCCCCACGGCCAAATTGAAAACAGCCTCTGGTGAG
>JBBRFR010000168.1:0-8392 GCA_038241485.1 Burkholderiales bacterium | reverse complement strand
CGCATCAAGGGCCTCTACCTCGCGGTGGCCACGCTCGCGGCGCAGTTTTTCACCGACTGGGCGTTTCTGCGCATCAAGTGGTTCACCAACAACTCGGCCTCGGGCGCGGTGTCGGTGTCCAACCTGCAGGTCTTCGGCGTGCCCATCGACACACCGGCCGCCAGGTACTTGCTGTGCCTGAGCTTCGTGGTGGTGTTCGCGCTGATGGCCAAGAACCTGGTGCGCGGCCACATCGGCCGCCAATGGATGGCCATTCGCGACATGGACGTGGCCGCCGCCGTGATCGGCATTCGCCCGATGTACGCCAAGCTGACAGCGTTTGCGGTGAGTTCGTTCATCGTCGGTGTGGCCGGTGCGCTGTGGGGCTTTGTGCACCTGGGCGGCTGGGAGTCGGCGGCGTTTTCCATCGACCGCTCGTTCCAGCTCTTGTTCATGGTGATCATCGGCGGCTTGGGCTCGATCATGGGCAGCTTCTTCGGCGCGGCCTTCATCGTGATCTTGCCGCTGCTGCTGAACCAGGCGCCGGCGTGGCTGGGCATCCCGATGTCGACCGCGCTCGCCGCCCACCTCGAATCGATGATCTTTGGCTCGCTGATTGTTTTCTTTCTCATCGTTGAGCCGCACGGCCTGGCGCGCTTGTGGTCTACGGCCAAAGAAAAGTTGCGGCTGTGGCCGTTTCCACACTAGCACTGGCAGACAGTGCGTTTTCACCCCCTGGAGGCAGACATGAAGATGAAGTCCCTGACGATGGCCACTGCAATCGTTGCCGTGGGCCTGGCCGCATCGAACGCGGCCTGGGCCCAGGCGAAGGAGCAGTTTTTCCCCTCGCTGGTGTACCGCACAGGCGCCTACGCACCCAACGGTGTGCCGTTCGCCAATGGCTTTGGCGACTACTTCAAGTTGGTCAATGCACGAGGTGGCATCAACGGCGTGAAGATCTTGTCTGAAGAGTGCGAAACCGGCTACGCCACCGACCGTGGCATCGAGTGTTATGAGCGCCTCAAGGGCAAACACGGCGGGGCAACGGTGTTCCAGCCGCTGTCCACCGGCATCACGCAGGCACTCACCGAAAAAGCCCCCGCTGACAAGATCCCGCTGCTCACACCGGGCTATGGCATCAGCGCCTCGCAAGACGGCCTGGTCTACAAGTGGAACTTCCCGATCGCTGGCCACTACTGGGTGGCGGCCGACATCTTGATCCAGCACCTGGGCAAGAAAGAAGGTGGGCTCGACAAGCTCAAGGGCAAAAAGATCGCGCTCGTGTACCACGACAGCGGCTTCGGCAAGGAGCCCATTCCGTTGCTGCAAGAGCGCAGCAAGATGCACGGCTTCGAGCTGATCACCATCCCCGTCACCCACCCGGGTGTGGAGCAGAAGGCAGCGTGGTTGTCGATCCGCCAGAACCGGCCCGACTACGTGTTGCTGTGGGGCTGGGGCGTGATGAACTCCACCGCGCTCAAAGAAGCTGTGGCCACCGGCTACCCGCGCGACAAGATGTATGGCGTGTGGTGGGCCGGCGCTGAGCCCGATGTAAAAGACGTGGGTGATGGCGCCAAGGGCTACAACGCACTCGCGCTGCAACACGGCGCCGAGCCCAACGCCAAGGTGGTGAAAGACATCCTCGCCACGCTGCACGCCAAGAACCAGGGCACCGGGCCCAAAGAAGAAGTCGGCACCGTGCTGTACATGCGCGGCGTGATGAGCGCGATGATCGCCGTCGAAGGCGTGAAGCGCGCGCAAGAGCGCTACGGCAAAGGCAAGGTGATGACTGGCGAACAAGCGCGCTGGGGGTACGAGAACCTGACACTCGACCAGAAGAAGCTCGACGCACTCGGCTTTGCCGGCGTGATGCGACCACTGTCCACCAGCTGCGCCGACCACATGGGGGTGGCCTGGGCGCGCATTCACACCTGGGACGGCACGAAGTGGAACTTCACCTCCGACTGGCTGCAGGCCGACGAGCAGATCTTGAAGCCGATGCAGAAGGCGGCAGCGGACAAGTACGCGGCGGAGAAAAAGATGACGCGCCGCACGCCGACAGACTGCCAGAGTTGATGACATGTCCGGCGGGTACGCCGGCCGATCCCCCGAGGGGATGCGGGCCGGCTTGGGAGCGGCCCGGCGCTCGGCCCGCTTCCGTCTGCCAACATTTCATCGCCGCATGAACACGTCGACCATCCTGCTCAACGTCAACGGCATCGAGGTCATCTACAACCATGTGATCCTGGTGCTCAAGGGCGTGTCGCTTCAAGTTCCCGAAGGCGGCATCGTGGCCTTGCTTGGCGGCAATGGCGCCGGCAAGACCACCACACTGCGCGCCGTCAGCAACCTGCTGGCGGGCGAGCGTGGCGCGGTCACCAAGGGCAGCATCGAGCTGCGTGGCGAGCGCATCGAGGCACTGTCGACTGCAGAGATGGTCAACCGCGGCGTGATCCAGGTGATGGAGGGCCGGCACTGCTTCGCCCACCTCACCATCGAAGAGAACCTGATGACGGGCGCCTACACACGGCGCGACGGCAAGGCCGCGGTGGCGCAAACGCTGGAGAAGGTCTACAACTATTTCCCGCGCCTGAAGACACGCCGCACGTCACAAGCGGCCTACACCTCGGGTGGCGAGCAGCAGATGTGCGCCATCGGCCGCGCGCTGATGGCCAACCCGAAGATGGTGCTGCTCGACGAGCCTTCGATGGGGCTCGCACCGCAGATCGTTCAAGAGGTGTTCGAAATCGTCAAAGACCTCAACACCCGCGAACGCGTGACCTTCTTGCTGGCCGAGCAGAACACCAGCATGGCGCTGCGTTATGCCGACTACGGCTACATCTTGGAAAACGGGCGCATCGTGATGGATGGGGCGGCGAGCACGCTGGCCGACAACGAAGACGTGAAAGAGTTCTACCTGGGCGTGAGCACGGGCGACCGTAAAAGCTTCCGCGACGTGAAGAGCTACAAACGACGCAAGAGGTGGCTCGCATGAGTGATGACTTTTTCGCCCTTCCCGCGTTCAAGCCCGACGAAGCGCTGGTCACTTTGAAACGCCAGTTGCGCGACCTGAAGCCACTCGCCGAGCGCGGCACCGGCTTCGAGATCGGCGGCAAACGGGTGGTCGACCTCGCCACCGACGCGACGTGCATCACGGCTCGCCTGGCCAAGCGCCCCGCCACCTCACCCGAGTGGCAAACGCTCACGCTGCAAAACAGTGCCGACGTGCGCAAGTGCGTCGATGAAGTGAAGAAGCGCCTGTCGCGCTGGCAACAAGACGCAGAGTGATGAACGAGCACTACGACACCCTTGAAACCCGCGCACCCGCCGAGCGCGAACGTGCGCTGATGGCCGCGCTGCCGCTGCAAGTGGCGCATGCGCAGGCCCGCACCGCCGCATTCGCGCACAGCCTGCAAGGCGTGGCGGCCCACACAGTCACCAGCCGCGCGGCGCTCGCGCGCCTGCCCGTCATCCGCAAACACGAGCTGATGCAGCGCCAACACGCCGAGCGCGAGCGCGATGTGTTCGGTGGCTTCTCGGCCATCGGCTGGGGTGCAGCGAAAAGCGTGTTCCAGTCGCCGGGCCGCCTGTACGAACCCGAAGGTGCAGCCCCCGACTACTGGCGTGTGGCGCGTGCACTCTTTGCAGCCGGCTTTCGCCCAGGTGACCTGGCGCACAACGGCTTCAGCTACCACTTCACCCCCGCCGGCTCGATGATGCAAACCGGCGCGCAGGCGCTGGGCTGCACCGTGTTCCCGGGCGGCACCGGCCAGACCGAGTTGCAGGTGCAAGCCATCGCCGACCTTCAATGCACGGGCTACATGGGCACGCCGAGCTTCTTGAAGCTCATCGTCGAAAAGGCCGCCGAGATGGGCACGCCGATCCCGTCACTGCGAAAGGCCGCCGTGGGCGCCGAGGCCTTCCCGCCCAGCCTGCGCGACTGGCTGGCCGAGCGGGGCATCACCGCCTACCAGTTCTACGGCACCGCCGACCTGGGCACCGTCGCCTACGAAACCTCGGCACGACAAGGCCTGGTGCTGGATGAAGGTGTGATCGTAGAGATCGTGCGCCCCGGCACCGGCGACCCGGTGCCCGAAGGCGAAGTGGGCGAGCTGGTGGTGACCACGCTCAACCCCGACTACCCCTTGATCCGCTTCGGCACCGGCGACCTCTCTGCCGTGCTGACAGGCACCTGCCCGAGTGGGCGCACCAACACCCGCATCAAGGGCTGGATGGGCCGCGCCGATCAAACGGCCAAGGTGCGCGGCCTGTTCGTGCACCCGGGCCAGGTGGCCGAGGTGGTGAAACGGTTTCCTGAAGTGAGCAAAGCCCGCCTGGTGATCAGCGGCGAAATGGCCAACGACCGCATGACGTTGAAGGTGGAAGCAGCGGCCGCGCCAGATCAACTCAGCACCCGATTGGCCGACGCCATTCGCGAGGTGACCAAGCTGCGCGGTGAGGTCGAGCTGTGCGCACCTGGCAGCCTGCCCAACGATGGCAAGGTGATCGACGACACACGCCGATTCGAGTAAACCCGCGCGGCAGATTACGTAGTTTCCGCCATGGCGGGCGGGGTTGCCGTCCTTAGCATCCCTTCATTCGCTCACCCCGCCTGAAGGACACGTGGCCATGATGAAACCCCTGCTCGTCTCTGCGCTCGCCCTGCTGGCCACCAGCGCCTTCGCCGAGTACCCCGAAAAAACCGTCACCATCGTGATCCCCTTCGCCGCAGGCGGCCCCACCGACAAGGTCGGGCGCGACTTCGCCGAAGCCGTGCGCAAGCCGCTGGGCGGCCAGGCGGTGGTGATCGACAACGTGACTGGCGCCGGCGGCACGCTGGGCACCTCGAAGGTGGCTCGCGCCACACCCGATGGCTACACCCTGCTCATCACCCACATCGGCATGGCCACCTCGCCCGCCCTTTACCGCAACCTGCAGTTCAAGCCGCTCGAAGACTTCGAGTACCTGGGCCTCATCAACGAAGTGCCAATGACGCTGATCAGCCGCCCCACGCTGCCGGCCAACAACTACGCCGAGCTGGCGAGTTGGATCCAAGCCAACAAAGGCAAGGTCAACATCGCCAACGCCGGCCTCGGCTCAGCTTCGCACCTTTGCGGCATGCTGCTGCAAAGCACGCTCAAAGCCGACATGACGCCGGTGCCCTACAAAGGCACCGCGCCGGCCATGAACGACCTGCTGGGCGGTCAGGTCGACATCATGTGTGACCAGACCACCAACACCACCGGCCAGATCGAAGGCAAGAAGGTCAAGGCCTTCGCCGTCACCACGCCGAAGCGCCTCACCATCCCCGCGCTGGCTGCATTGCCCACGCTCGATGAGGCCGGCCTCAAGGGTTTTAACGTCACCATCTGGCACGCGCTTTACGCACCCAAGGGCACGCCGAAGGCGGTGCTCGACAAGATCAACGCAGCGCTCAAGGTGGCGCTCAAAGACGGCACCTTCATCAAGAACGAAGAGTCGTTGGGCGCCGTGATCGCGGCCGACGCGCGCGTCAACCCTGCCGAGCACAAGAAGTTTGTCGAGGCCGAGATCGCCAAGTGGTCTCCGATCATCAAAGCCAACGGCCAATACGCAGACTGAGCGCCAACTGACGCCTCAACCGATCTCCTCAGTGGAACCTTTTTGGCCGCCTTCGGGCGGCCATTTTTTATGGCCGCACCGGGAGCGAGAGCTTCACCGGCCGTCCATGCGTTTGAGTTCGTCGCCCAGAAACCTGGCGGCGGCAATCTCGCGGCCGTCGGCCAGGCGGATTCGGTAGACCTCGCCACTGGTGCTCGACCTGGACGCGATCTGCTCGATGAACTGCTGGGCGGTGCCCACGTGCTCACCCATCTTCTTGTACTTGCCGCGCAAGAACTTGGCGGCGTCTTGGGCCGAGTACCTGCTGCCGTTGCGCACGAAGCGAATGCCGTTTTGTGTCTCGACGAATTCGATCAGCCGCTCGATGCGCGCCTGCTCGGGCGGCGGCGGCGCGGCCCTCGCGGTGGCCGCCAACGTCGCGCCCCACACCAGCCACGCGCGCCGGCGCATGCGCATCATCCCAAGGTGACGCGGGCGAACTTGCGCTTGCCCACTTGCACCACGTAGGTGCCGGCGGCGAGCTTCAAGCCCTTGTCACTGACCACGCTGCCATCCACCCGCACGCCGTTGCCTTCGATCAGGCGGGTGGCTTCACTGCCCGAGGGTGCGAGCCCCGCCTGCTTGAGCAAGGCCGCAATGCCCAGCGGTGCGCCGCTGAGCGAGACCTCGTCGATCTCATCGGGCACGCCACCCTTGGCGCGGTGGTTGAAGTCAGCCTCCGCCGCCTCGGCCGCCGCCGCGCTGTGAAAGCGGGTGGTGATCTCCTTGGCCAGCTGCACCTTCGCATCTTTCGGGTTGCGCCCACCCTCGACCTCGGCCCTGAGCTTGGCAATCTCGGCCTCGGGTCGGAAGCTCAGCAAAGTGAAGTACTTCCACATCAGCACATCGCTGATCGAGAGCAGCTTGGCAAACATGTTGTTCGCTGCTTCAGTGACGGCGATGTAGTTGCCCTTGCTCTTGGACATCTTCTCGACACCATCGAGCCCTTCGAGCAGCGGCATCGTCAGGATGCACTGCGGCTCCTGGCCGTATTCGCTTTGTAAAGCCCGGCCCACCAAGAGGTTGAACTTCTGGTCGGTGCCGCCAAGTTCCAGGTCACTCTTGAGCGCGACCGAGTCATACCCTTGCATCAACGGATACAAAAACTCGTGCACGCTGATCGGCGTGCCAGCCTTAAAGCGGTCGTGAAAGTCGTTGCGCTCCATCATGCGCGCGACCGTGTAGCGCGATGCGAGCTGGATCATGCCGCGCGCCCCCAGTGGGTCGCTCCATTCGGAGTTGTAGCGAATCTCGGTCTTGCTGGGGTCGAGCACCAGGCTGGCCTGTTTGCAGTAAGTCTGGGCGTTGGCCTCGATCTGCTCGCGGGTCAGCGGCGGGCGGGTGGTGTTGCGGCCCGAGGGGTCGCCGATCATCGAGGTGAAGTCACCGATCAAAAAGATGACGGTATGACCCAGGTCCTGCAGCTGGCGCATCTTGTTCAGCACCACGGTGTGGCCGAGGTGGATGTCGGGCGCGGTCGGGTCCAACCCGAGCTTGATACGCAATGGCACGCCCGTTGCTTCTGACTTGGCCAGCTTGGCCACCCAATCGGCCTGCGGCAAGAGTTCGTCGCAGCCCCGCAAAGAGACCGCCAGGGCCTCGCGAACCTTGTCGGTGATGGGGTGCTGGGGTGCTTGTGACATGAGGGGAAACCGAAGCTGAGGGGTATCCGGGGTATCGAGGAAATAGCGGCCGTTATACTGCCGCGCACCCGACAGAACACCCCGAAACAGGGGCTCGCCAAGCGTCCGCGATTCTAGTGGACGCCCCGTGGGCAACAAGACCAACCAGAGCGCAGCCTCCAAGCCGCGTTTGCAGACAGGGCCTCACGGCCCACGACCAAATTGAGCTCGTTGGAATCGCTTCAGAACTCGGCAGCTTTGGCTTCAGAGCGCATCACCCACTTCGTCGGCCGGCACCCGCGCGCACTCACCTCCGTGCTGGTCGCGGGGCTGATGGGGTTCGGCGTCACCGCCTTCGGTATCGCGCCGCTGGCCCCTGACGCGGCCGACCTGCCGCGGCGCTTGGTGACGGAAATCGTCACTCCTGAAGACATCCCGTCGCAGCTCGAAGCCCTGGCCACCCACCCGCTGGAGCTCTACCGCAGCGACCTGACGCGCAGCGCCGACACCGCCGACAGCCTGTTGGCCCGCCTGAACGTGGCCGACGCCGCTGCCGCCGCTTTTTTGCGCAGCGACACAACCGCGCGCAAGCTGCTGGAGGGCCGCGCCGGCAAGATGGTGCAGGTGCGCGCGACCGAATCGGGCACCCTCGAAGAGCTCGTGGCCCGCTACCCGGCCGAAAGCTCAGAACAGCTCGGCACCCACTTCTCGCGCTTGCGCATCACACTCGTCAATGGCGAGCTGCAGGCGAAGGTCGAAGTGGCCCAGCTCGAAAGCCAGGTCAAGCTGGCCAGCGGCACCATCCGCAGCTCGCTGTTTGCGGCGACCGACGAGTCGCGCATCCCTGACCCCATCGCGATCCAGATGGCCGAGATCTTCTCGACCGACATCGACTTCCATCGCGAGCTGCGCCGCGGCGACACCTTCAGCGTTCTCTTCGAAGGGCTCACCGCCGACGGCGAACCCATCACCTGGAGCCAAGCCGCCGGCCGGGTGTTGGCTGCCGAATTCGTGAACAACGGCCGCAGCTATGCGGCCGTGTGGTTCCAAGAAGCCAACAGCAAGGGCGGCTACTACGGCTTCAACGGCGAAAGCAAACGCCGCGCATTCCTTACGAGCCCGATGGAGTTCTCGCGCGTGACCTCGGGCTT
>JBBRFR010000167.1:0-8400 GCA_038241485.1 Burkholderiales bacterium | reverse complement strand
CCCCGTTGGCAGCCAGCAGCGGCCAGGTGAAGTAGGTGTTGTTGTAGTCCCAGAGCATGGCCTTCTTGCCCGAGGCCGACAGCTTCTTGTCGAGCGCGATCACTTCTTCAAAGCTCTTGGGCGGCGTGGGCACCAGCGCCTTGTTGTAGACCAATGACACGGCTTCGATCGAGAGCGGGTAACCCCAGGTTTTGCCGCCCACGCTGAAAGCCTTCCAGGCCAGCGGGTCGATGTCGGCTTGCACCTTCTTGCCCGGGCTCACGGTTTGCAGCAGGCCGCCGGCGATCCACTCACCGATGCGGTCGTGCGGCCAGATCCAGATGTCAGGGCCCTTGCCGGCGGCCGCCGCTTGCTGGAACTTGCCGGGCGCATCTTCCGGGTGTTCGACGGTGACTTGCACGCCGGTCTTCTTGGTGAACTCTTCACCCACCTTGGCCAGGCCGTTGTAGCCCTTGTCGCCGTTGATCCAGATCAGCAGCTTGCCGGGCTCGGCGGCGGCGGCGAGGCCGCTGCTGAGTGCCATCACGGCGGCGGCAGCGATGAGTTTCAGTGTGTTGCGAGTGTTTTTCATGGTCATCTCCTAAGTGTTCGCCCTGGGGCGTTTGGGTCGCGTGTCGGGGGGGATCGAGCTTTTTTGTGTCAGGTGAGCGGTGGCAGGGCCAGGCCCTTGTCGTCGAACAGGTAGCAGTGCGCCGTCGGCAACACGAGGTGGGCCGTGTCGCCCGAGGCCAGCGGGTTGTCGGGAGTGGCACGCGCGACGAAGTGGCCGTCGGCACCGGCCGCGTCGAGGTACAGGTAGGTGGCGTCGCCCAGGTGCTCGGCCACTTGCACGGTGCAGCGCAGGCTGTTGGCGGCCGGGGTGGGCAGCGCCTGCACGTGCTCGGGGCGCACGCCGAGGGTGAGTGTGGCGCCGGTGGCCAGCGCCCGGGCATCGACGGTGGTGGTGATGAGCGTGCCGTCGGCCAGGCGCACCACGGCCTCACGGGCAGCGGCCGATTGCAGCGTGGCGCTGAGGAAGTTCATCTTTGGCGAGCCGATGAAGCCCGCCACGAAGAGGTTGGCCGGGCGGTGGTACAGGTCAAGCGGGCGGCCCACTTGCTCAATGCGCCCGGCATTGAACACCGCGATGCGGTGCGCGAGCGTCATGGCCTCCACCTGATCGTGTGTCACGTAGATCATGGTGGTCTTGAGCTCTTTGTGCAGGCGCGCAAGCTCCACCCGCATCTGCACGCGCAGCGAGGCGTCGAGGTTCGACAGAGGCTCGTCGAACAAAAACACGCCCGGCTTGCGCACGATGGCGCGGCCAATGGCCACACGCTGGCGTTGCCCGCCCGACAAGGCTTTGGGCTTGCGCTCCAGCAGGTGCTCGATTTGCAAGATTTGGGCGGCGCGCTGCACGGCTGTTTTCATGTCGGCCTTGCTGAAGCCGGCCAGGCGCAGGCCGAAGGCCATGTTCTCGGCCACCGTCATGTGCGGGTAGAGCGCATAACTTTGGAACACCATCGCGATGCCGCGCTTGGCGGGCGGCACCTCGTTGACGAGCTGGTCGCCGATGTAGAGCTCGCCGGAGCTGATGTCCTCGAGCCCGGCAATGCAGCGCAGCATGGTCGACTTGCCGCAGCCCGAGGGGCCGACGAAAACCATGAATTCGCCGTCGTGGATGTCGAGGTCGATGCCGTGCAGGATCTCGACCTCGCCGTAGGCCTTGCGCAATGCCTTGAGTTTCAGATGGGCCATGTTGTGTTCTGTTCCTTCAGGCGCTGATGTCGCCGAAGTAGGCACCGTACGCGGGCAGGCGCAGTTGCGTCCCTTCACGCAAACCCTGTCTTGCGCCGTCAAACCCATGGCCTTCGAGGGCCCGGCTCGCGCGGGTCGAGCCGAGGCTCACGGTGACGGCCTGGCCACCGAGGTTGAAGGCTGCGAGCAGCGCCGGCCCCGGCTCGCCAGCGGCCGGTGTGCGCACCAGGGCCAGCACCGGTTCGGGCACGTCGATGAAACGAATGTCGCCCGTCACCAGGCAACGCTGCGTCTTGCGCCAGGCCAGGAAGCGGCGGTAGAAATGAAGCACCGAGTTCGGGTTGGCTTCGTTCACGTCGACCGCGTTGGCGGCGTGTTCGGGTGGCACCGGCAGCCAGGGCTCGACATCGCGGCCTTGGCTGAAGCCGGCCTGCGGCTGGGTGCTGACCCAGGGCATCGGCGTGCGGCAGCCGTCGCGCCCCTTGAACTCGGGCCAGAAGGTGATGCCGTAGGGGTCTTGCAGTTTCTCGAACGGGATCTCGGCTTCGGTGAGCGCAAGTTCGTCGCCTTGATAGAGGCAGGCGCTGCCACGCAGACTCAGCAGCGCCGCGACGATCACCTTGGCGTATTCAGGCGAGGCGCCCGGGCCGCCCCAGCGCGATTGCACCCGCGCCACGTCGTGGTTGCCAAACGACCAGCAGCCCCAGCCGTCGGCGATTTGCGCTTCCAGCTCTTCCACTTGTTGGCGGATATAGCCCGCGCTGTGCTGCGCGGTGAGCAGGTTGAAGCTGTAGGCCATGTGCAGCTTGTTGCCACCGCTCGTGTAGGCGGCCATGGTCTTGATGGAGTCGTCGTCGCCGATCTCGCCCACGCTCTTGGCGCCGTACTCGTCGAGCAGGCTGCGAATGCGCTCCAGGTAGGGCAGGTTTTCGGGCTGCGTCTTGTCGTACAGGTGGCGCTGAAAACCGTAGGGGTTGGTCTGCGACACCGAGCTGGTGTCGCGCGTGGTGGCAGGCGGGTTGTCGCGCAGCTGCTGGTCGTGGAAGTGAAAGATGCAGGCGTCGAAGCGGAACCCGTCGATGCCACGATCAAGCCAGAAGCGTATGTCGTCCAGCACCTGCTGTTGCACCTGCAGGTTGTGAAAATTCAGGTCGGGCTGGCTGGTGAGGAAGTTGTGCATGTAGTACTGGCAGCGGCGCGAGTCCCACTGCCAGGCGGAGCCACCGAACACGCTCAGCCAGTTGTTGGGCGGCGTGCCATCGGCCTTGGCATCGGCCCACACGTACCAGTCGGCGCGGGGGTTTTCTGGGCCATTGCGGCTGCTGCGGCTCTCTTTGAACCACGCGTGCTGGTCGGAGGTGTGCGACAGCACCTGGTCGATCACCACCTTCAGGCCCAGCTCGTGCGCGCGTGCGATCAGGCGGTCGAAATCGGCCAGGCTGCCGAACAGCGGGTCGACCTCGCGGTAATCAGCGATGTCGTAGCCGAAGTCTTTCATCGGCGACTTGAAGAAGGGCGAGATCCAGATCGCGTCGACACCCAAGCTCGCCACGTAGGGCAGCTTGTCGATGATGCCGGGCAGGTCGCCCACGCCGTCGCCGTTGCTGTCGGCAAAGCTGCGCGGGTAGATCTGATAGATCACGCCGCCGCGTGACCAGTCGGCACTTGCTGGGTTCGCGGGGTTTGCGGTTGTTGTTGTGTTGTTCACGTGATTCGAGGGCTGGGGAACCGGATTCAATGCCTTGGGCACACAAGGTGCCCAAGGCGCTGAAGGCAGGCGCACCGGATGAGAGGTATCCGGGGGCCTGCCCGAGCTGCTCTGTCGTCTTGACTGTCAGCGAGCGTTCAACACCGTGGCGCACCCCCCGCACGCCACGATGTTGAGCCGATCACCACCAGGATTCAACTTGCAGCCCGTAGGTCATGCCATTGCGCTTGTCGCCGAACACGCCGTTGGCTTGTGTGCCAGCGTCGTCGTTCCACTTGGCATACGTGGCGAAAGCACGGAACACCGGCCGGGCCCAGAAACCCTTGGCCAGCGAGAGCTGGGGCGCAATGGTCAGCTTCGCCAGCTTGGGTTTAGCGCCCGAATCGGTCTTGCCGGTGTCGTAGCCGACTTCGGCGGCCAGGCTGAAGTTGTCGTTGAAGTTGTACTGCGGGCGAATGCCGAAGCTGACCCAGGTGTTGCTGCCACCGGCGTTGGTTTTGAGCTTGCCGTAGCTCGCCGTCACCAAGCCCGACACATTGGTGCCAGCCAGGTCGAAGTAAAACTGGTCATGGACGCGCAATGCGTTCTTGCCTTCGTCGCCCTCGGTGGCGCCGGGGTAGGTGGGCAGCCACTCGAAGCCGCTGCCGAGCTTGTTGCCATAGATGATGGCGAACTTGTTGAAGCCACCCAACAGCCCACTTTGCGCATGTTGCAAAAAGATCATGGTGCCGCTGCCGGTGGCGGCGGTTTCGCTCGGCGTGCTGCCCTTCAGGAACACCAGCTCGCCTTCCAGCTTGCCGTTCGGGTTGACGTTGATGTCGTAGAAGCGCGCCGAATAGCGCTTGGCCACCACGTCGTCTTGTGCGCTGCCGTTGTTGTTGCCGGTCTGGTCTTGCACCGAGCCATTGCCACCGTTCTGGTGGTAGGCAAAGGCCAGTTTCATGGGCCCGGCGGCGATGTCTTCGATGCCAGCGCCCGGTCCGCTGTTGTTCCAGTAGTAGTAGTCGTTGATGTGGATGTCGTGGCGGTTGTAGTAGCGCTTGCCGATCCAGATCTTGGCGTCGGAGAAAGCACCCTGGTCCCCAAAGAAACCACCGGCCTGCACGAAGTTCTGGCGGCTTGCCAGCTGGAAGGCTTGTGACGAGCGTTCGTTGCCGAAGTCGACGTTGGTCGCGGTGCTTTCATAGTCCTGGGCGCCGCGCTCTTGCAGCGCCACCATCAGGCTGTATTTGGCCCAGGCGCCATCGGCCTTGCCGAAGGGGGCCACGACCATGGCTTCGCCGTAGTTGTCGCACTCATTGCCCAGGCGGTACTTGGCGCGGATCGGCCAGCCACCCTGGAAACACTGCAGGTTGCCACCTTCACTGGTCGTGCCGACCTGCGTGCGCAGGTAGCCGTGGAATTCCACGCCCTGGGCTTGTACCGAGGTCGCCCCCAGGGTGCTTGCTGCCGCCGCGGCCACGGCGAGCAGTTTGAATTTGTTCCTCATTGACGGACTCCTCATTGCTTTGCTG
Source organism: Burkholderiales bacterium (assembly GCA_038241485.1). Taxonomy (GTDB): domain Bacteria; phylum Pseudomonadota; class Gammaproteobacteria; order Burkholderiales; family Burkholderiaceae_C; genus Rhizobacter. Next base: position 3,441 of record JBBRFR010000167.1, on the reverse strand, counting down.
CTGGGTGCCGAACTCCAGGTTTCGTTGAACTGGGTGGCTCGGCGGTTGGGGGAAATCGGGTCTGGCTGTTTTGCTGAGAGGGGCCGCGCAAGTCGGTAGCTTGACTACAAATCTGCCATGCCCTTCGAAGTGACGGGACTTTAGTAGGCAGACTACATAAGGAAAAAGCGGGTTTACCCGAATCTCATACCCGGTGAAACCCTAGTTGGTGTTCGCCCGAGGTGCAAAAGCGTGGACTCTATTTGTTTATGGGCGTACAGTTTTAGTTTGTAGTTTGATTACAGGATGACTTGGCTTGAACTCGAACGACCATTTCCCGCGCCTGCTGGGCGACATCGGTGGCACCAACGCCCGCTTGGCCTGGCAAGACAGCCGCCAAGCTGCCCTGAGCGACATCGCGACCTACCCATGCGCTGACTACGAGTCGCTGCTGCACGCCATGCAGCACTACCTGAAGTCGCACGCCAAGCCGACGCCTCGCTGGTGTGCCATCGGCATTGCGAACCCCATCGTGGGGGACCACGTGCAGATGACCAACCACGACTGGTCGTTCTCCATCTCAAGCGTGCAGCAGGCCCTCGGCTTGGAGCGCTTTCTGGTGATCAACGACTTCACCGCGCTGGCCTTGTCGCTGCCGGCCCTGCCCTGGTCTGACCTGTTAAAAGTGGGCGGTGGCGACCCTGCACCCGATGCGCCGCTGGCCTTGCTCGGCCCCGGCACGGGCTTGGGTGTCTCGGGCCTGCTACCGGCGAACCGGCTGCATGCCAGCGTGCCGCTGAACGGGGAGGGTGGCCACGTCACGCTGGCGGGCACCAACGAGGTTGAAGACGCGGTCATCCAACGCCTGCGGCGCCGGTTTGGCCACGCGTCGGCCGAGCGGGTGCTGTCGGGGCCGGGTTTGCACAACCTGTATGAGGCGCTGTGCGAGGTGGCGGGTGTGCCTGCGCAGCCGCGCACGGCGGCCGAGATCACCGCCGCCGCGCAAGCCGGCAGGGACGCACAGTGTGTGCAGGCCGAAGCGCTGTTCTTCAGCTTTCTCGGCACCATGGCCGGCAACCTGGCGCTGTCGCTGGGGGCGCGCGGCGGGGTCTACATCGGTGGCGGCATCGTGCCGCGGCTGGGGGCGCGCATCCTGGCGTCGAGTTTTCGCGAGCGCTTCGAGAGCAAGGGGCGCTTCCGGGCTTACCTGGCCTCCATCCCGGTGTTTGTGGTCAACGCCGACGTGTCGCCGGCGCTGATCGGCGCGTCTCGCGCACTCGACGATTTGTGAACGGAGGCAGCATGCTCATCCATCCTTGCGCTTGGCTGCGAACGGCCTTTCTCTTTGCCAGCCTGATCGGCTTGCTGGCGCCCGCCGCGGCGGCCGATGCCCCGCGCCGTGTGTGGCAGATCGGCGAGTTCACCAGCGTGCAACGTGTGCCGCGCGAGGCGGGAAGCGAGCCCAACCAACACCCGCGCGTGCTGCCCCCCGAGCAGCTGCGTTCGTTGCTGGCTTCGTTGCGGGTGCTCATCAAGGGCAAGGCGCAGCCGCTCTTCGTCAACGACGAAATCGGCGACCTGATCGAGCCGCTTGCACAGGCCCTGGCCGCCGCAGACCCCGGCGATGACCTGCTGCTGCTGAGCGCCACACGGCGCGGCGACAACGTGCTGGCGCCGGCCACCGGCCTGACGGCGCGGCTGTTCGTGCAGGCCGATCAACTGCACGTGATCGTGCACGACGCGCGGCTCGAATTCATGGGCGCCTGGATCGGCACCCGTATCGCGCCCAAGTTCAGCTACGGCGCACGCTCACGAGCCAGTGACGTGGTGCTGCAAAGCGCCACCGGCCAGGCCCGCCGAAGTGATTGGCAGGCGCTCCCGCTCGGCGCTGCAGCCGGGGCACCTCTTTCTGCGCCTGCGGCCCCCGCCGCACCGGCGCGTGACAACGGTTTCTACCAAGAGCAGGAACAACGCCTGCGCGGACTCAAACGCCTGCTCGAGCAGGGTTTGATCAGCGAAGCGGAGTTCCAGCAAAAACGCCGCGAAATCCTCCAAACCCTTTGACCTGAACAGCGCGCGCCGCCCAACGGCGCGCAGGAGACCCACATGAGATTGATGAACAGGCGCCTCGTGCGCTGGATGGGCGGCTTCGCCCTGGCGGCGGCGCTGGCCGCGTGCGGCGGTGGTGGTGGCGATGGTGCACCGCCGAGTTCGCCTGGCGGCCTGGAGGCCGGGACACTGCGTGTTCACTACCAACGCCCCGACGCGATCTACACCAACTGGGCGGTCTACGCCTGGAACGGCCCGACCACGCCCTCGACCGGCTGGCCCGGCACGCCGCGCTTCGTCTTCGAGCGAACCGATGGTTTTGGCTCGTATGTCGACATCCGGCTCGACACCAGCAAGACCACCTTCGACTTCGTGCTCAACAAGGGCACCAACGGCACCGACACCATCAAGGACCCCGACTGCGACCGCCGCGCCACCATCGCCAGCGACATCACCACCCGCGGCCAGCAGATCTGGCTCAAGTCGGGTGACTGCGCCACCTACGCGAGCGAGGCGGCCGCCAACGGCATCAGCCTGAACTCGTCGCGTGCAATGTGGCTAGCTGCCGGCACGCTGGTGTGGCCGGGTGCCACCCAGGCGGGTGAGTTCAGGTTGCACTACGCGGCCAACGGCGGCATGGCGGTCGACGCCAACAACGGCGTCAGCGGCGCCGACGGCAGCCTGGTGCTCGCGGCAGACAGCCTGAGTGCTGATCTGCAGGCGCGCTTTCGCCACCTCGCCACCGCGCCGGCCTTCACCGTGCCCGGCACGGCCAACGTTCGCGCGCTGCTCAAAGGCCAGTTGATCGTGGTGCGCTGGCTCAACGGCAAGCCGGCCGGGGCGACGCAGGTGCAGACCCAGGGCGTGCTCGACGACGTTTATGCGGCCAGCGCCACCACGCAGACGCTGGGTGCGAGCTTTGCCGGTGACGGCACGCCCACGCTGCGCCTGTGGGCGCCAACGGCGCGCTCGGTGCGGGTCAACATCTTGGGCGGCGCCAGCCTGCCGATGAGTGAAGACGCGGCCTCCGGCGTGTGGACGCTCACCGGCGACGCCGCCTGGCGCAACAGCGCTTACTACACCTACAGCGTCACGGTGTTCTCCCCCGTGGACGGTGGCGTGGTCACCAACGAAGTCACCGATCCCTACGCCGTCACCCTCAACGCCAACAGCCAGGCCGCCCTGCTGGCCGACCTGAACAGCGCCGCGCTGAAGCCCACCGGCTGGGATGGCCACGCTGTGCCGCCGCTGGCCGAGCCCGAAGACAGCGTGCTGTACGAGCTGCATGTGCGTGACTTCTCGGTCAACGACAGCACGGTGCCCGTCGCCAAGCGCGGCAAGTACACCGCCTTTGGTGAGCCCGCGTCGCAGGGCATGACCCACCTGCGTTCACTCGGCGCGGCAGGCCTGACC
>JBBRFR010000166.1:0-8508 GCA_038241485.1 Burkholderiales bacterium | reverse complement strand
AGCAGCGCAGCATGGCCGACGCGATGTACGCGCCGGTGGCCACGCGCTTTCTGACCTATGACGTGAAGCTCAACAAACCCTGCATCCAGTACTGCCAGACCATCATGGCGATGCCGGAGATGAAGGAGTGGGTGGCGGCGGCGAAGAAGGAGCCGGACGACATTGAAGAGCTCGACATGGATTTCTAGAGAGGGGTTTGAGCCGCGCGAGGCTGAGCCGCTACGTCCAGGGCGTGAACGGCGGCACGTCGCAGGGTGCCTCGGCATCGACCGTCTTGAAATCAGCCGGGCTGACGATCTCCAGGTACTCCATGTCGGGTGAGTAGTCGAACAGGTAGTGCACGATGCCCGGGCGCTGGTGCACACAGTCGCCGGCCGAGACGAGCGTCTCTTTGTCGCCATACATGAACTTGGCCCAGCCCTTGGTCATGATCACGATCTGAAACTCCGCCTCATGGCGGTGCCAGCCGGTGCCCTTTTCGGGTGCCATGTTCGCTTTGACCAGGTGGGCGATGACCTTGCCGGCCGTGGCGTCGGCCACGCCCAGGTCTTTGTATAAGAAAAAATCTCGCAAGCCGTCGCTGCGCCAGCCTGTGTCTTCTGGTTTCACGTGCGAAAACTGGGTGGTGGTGGTGTCCAACATGCGCATCCTCCGGGGTCACAACGCTGGTGTCGGCGTATGCATGAAGCGTTCCATCGGCCGCGTTTTGGCCCAAAGGGTGATCTATTGCTGTTTCTCCCCGTTACTGTGAGCTGGGTTGGGGAATCTTGGCTTCACTTTTCGGTCGCAGAATGCGGGCAGTGGCGCCGGGTGGCCCGCGCCATATCACTGAGAGACAGACATGAGTCGTTGGGGTTTTTTCAAACATGCATGGCGCACCGTCTTGCCGGCGCTGGCCGGTCTGCTGCTGGTCGCAACGAGCGCGCACGCCGCCGACGACTACCTGGACCCGGACAAGGCGTTTCGCATCTCGGCGCGCGCGCTCGACGCCACACACATTGAGGTGCGCTTCGACATCGCACCCGGCTATTACCTCTACCACGAGCGCTTGAATGCGCAGGTCGCACCCGTTGGGCTCAAGCTCGCCGAGCTGCGAGTGCCCAAGGGCAAGATCAAGTACGACGAGACGTTCGAAAAAGACGTCGAGTACTTCCGCGACGCCGTCACGCTGGTGGCCGTGTTGAAAGAGGCCACGACCGGCCCCTTCATGCTGAGCGTGGGCAACCAGGGTTGCGCCGACAAGGGGCTGTGCTACTCGCCGCAAACGCGCGCTTTCCAGGTCGAGCCGGGGCAGGGGCCGGGCGGCACGCCGCGTTTCACCCTGTTGAGCGAGGCCCAAGCGGGCGCCTGGTCGCCCGCGGTCTTGGTCGCTGGCAGTGTGTCTTCGGCGCTGTCGGCGGCCATGGGCGCGGCACCGCAGGGCAGTGAGGCTCAGGTCGGCGCGGCCGCCAGCCCGGATGACGCGGGCGAGGTGTCCAAGGCCCTGAAGTCGGGCAACACCGCGCTCGTGATCGGTCTTTTCATGCTGCTGGGCCTGGGCCTGGCGTTCACGCCGTGTGTGCTGCCGATGATGCCCATTCTTTCTTCCATCATCGTGGGGCGGGGTGGGCCGGTGTCCAAGGGGCGCGGCTTTTCATTGGCGGTGGCGTATTCGCTGGGCATGGCGCTGGTCTACACCGCGTTTGGCGTGGCCTCGGCCCTGGCCGGTGAAGGTCTTGGCGCGGCGCTGCAAAACGTCTGGGTGTTGGGTGGTTTTGCGGTGGTGCTGGCGATCTTTTCGCTGTCGATGTTCGGGGTGTATGAGTTGCAGATGCCCGCGAGCCTGCAAAACAAGCTGACCCAGGCCTCGCAAGGTTTCAAGGGCGGGCAGCACATGGGGGTGTTCGCGATGGGCGGTGTCTCGTCGCTGATCGTCGGCCCCTGCGTGGCTGCGCCCCTGGCTGGGGCACTGGTCTACATCAGCCAGACGCGCGACGTGGTGCTGGGCGGCACCGCGCTGTTCTCGATGGCGGTGGGCATGAGCGTGCCGCTCTTGCTGCTGGGCCTGTCGGCCGGTGCGCTGCTGCCGCGTGCCGGTGCCTGGATGACGCATGTGAAACACGCTTTCGGCGTGATGCTGCTCGCGGTGGCCGTGTGGATGGTGGCACCGGTGCTGCCCATGTCGGTGGTGATGCTGCTCACCGCCGTGCTGCTGGTGGTGGCCGCTTTTTGCCTGGGCGCCTTCAAGGCCATCCCCAAGCCAGCCCAGCCGCTGCGCAAGGTGGCCAAGGGCCTGGGCCTGTTGCTGGGCGTGTTTGCCGTGGCGCAGGTGGTGGGTGCGGCCTCCGGGGGGCGCGATCTCGCGCGCCCGCTGGCGCACCTGGGCTCGGCACAACACGTGAGCGGGCCCGAGCTGAAGTTCCAGGCCATCAGCAGCCTGGCCGAGCTGGACGAAGCAGTGCGCACCTCGTCGCGCCCGGTGATGCTCGACTTTTATGCCGACTGGTGTGTGGCCTGCAAGGAGTTCGAGAAGTTCACCTTCACCGACGAGGCGGTGCGCCAGAAGATGGCGGGCCTCACGCTGCTGCGGGTGGACGTGACGGCCAACAACGAGAACGACAAGGCACTGCTGCGCAAGTACACCTTGTTTGGCCCGCCGGCGATGCTGTTCTTTGCGCCGGCCGGCGGCGAGCTGGCGGGCTCGCGTGTCATCGGTTTCCAGGACGCGCGCACGTTTGGCGCGCACCTCGACCGAGTTGAAGCCATGGGACCTACGCGTGTCGGCATGAAGTGAAGGGGTCGGGCGCGTAGGATCACGGCCCGACCATGCATGCACCTTTGACACCCGCCCGCTTCGACCGCCTTGACGCCTTGCGCGCGGTCGCCATTCTGTGGATGGCGGTGTTTCATTTCTTTTTCGACCTCAACTACTACAAGTTCATCCAGCAAGACTTTTACCGCGACCCGTTCTGGACGGTGCAGCGTTCGGTGATCGTCAGCCTGTTTCTGTTTTGCGCCGGCTTCGGCCAGGCCGTAGCCTGGGAGCAGGGCCAGAGCTGGCAGCGCTTCTGGCGGCGCTGGGCGCAGGTGGCGGGCTGTGCGCTGCTGGTGACTGTGGGCTCGTATCTGATGTTCCCGGGCAGCTACATCAGCTTTGGCGTGCTGCACGGCATTGCGCTCATGCTGATCATCACGCGGCTCACCGCCGGGGCCGGGCTGTGGCTGTGGCCGATGGGGTTGGTGGCCATTGCACTGCCGCACCTGGTGCAAAGCAGCTTCTTCGACACGCGGCTCACCAACTGGGTGGGCCTGGTCACCCGCAAGCCCATCACCGAAGACTACGCGCCGCTGCTGCCCTGGATCGGTGTGATGTGGTGGGGCCTGGCCGCCGGCCAATGGGTGCTGAAGAACCGGCGCGAGTGGGTCACCGGGGTGTTGCCGGCGACCCTGGCTCCGCTGGCCACGCTCGGGCGCTGGTCGCTCAGCTTCTACATGCTGCACCAGCCGGTGCTGATCGGGCTCTTGCTGGCGGTGCGCACCTTGTATTGAGTGCCCCAAGGACGCCGGGTCCTCTGCGGCGGGTTGGGCACAGGCTACCGATTGACCTTGTTGCCGAGTCGCCCTGACACATGTGTCAGTTGAAGTGACCGATTCCCGGGGGTACGGTGCGGCCTTCAGGGGGATTCGATGAAAAAACTGTCGGCTCAACAGTTCGCCATGGTCGGCATGCTCGCCGCAGCGGTTGTGGCCATCGTGCTGGCAGGTTTTGCCTGGAACTTTGCACAGCAGACTGTGGCTGCGGCGGCCTATGTGGGCCACACGCACCGGGTCAAGGGCGTCATCAACGACCTGGAATCGAGCCTTTACCGCGCCGAGGCCGGCCAACGGGCCTACCTGGCCACACGCAACACGCTCTACCGCAGCGAGCGCAACGTGGCCATCGAGGCGCTGGCCATGGGCCTGGCCGAGCTCACGCGGCTTTCGGCCGACCACCCCGACCAGACGGCACGCCTGCGCGACCTGCGCCGCGAGCTGGAGGTGCGCCACCAGCTGTACCGTCAGAGCGAAGCCCTGATCATCAACGGCACCGACCACTCGCCCGAGCGGCTCATCGACGTGGGCGCGCAGGCGCTGAACAGCATTCGCCCGCTGATTGACGCGATGAGTGTCGAAGAAAACCGGCTGCTCACGCAACGCCAAGCCACCGAGCGAGAACGGGCGCGCGCCACGACGATGATCTTCGGAGTGTTTGTCGCCTTGCTGCTGATCCTGCTGCCAACGATCTTCTGGCGCATGTACCGCGACTTGCAGGCGCGTGAGAAGGCCGAGGTGCAGGTGGCCGAAGAGCGCGCCTACGACGCCACGCACGCGAGGGCGCTCACGCTTTACAACGCGGCAAGCAAGCGCGAAGTGGTGCTTGAGGGCACGTTGGCGCTGCTGGCGGAAAGCCCTCTGTTCCCGATGGCTGCGTTCTACACGCAAGAAGAGTGGGGCGGGGTGCTGCGGTTGGTGGCCTCGCGCGCAGCGCCGGCCGACATCAAGGTCAGCTTGCGCATGGACGAAGGCCCGATCGGTGCCGCAGCACGCAGCGGCGAGCCGGTGTACATCGAAGGCTTCGATGCCAGCACCGGCTTGCGCGTCGAGACCGGCCTGGCCGCCGTGCAGCCCGCTGCGATGTTGATGTGCCCGGTGCAGCACCAGGGCCGCTTGCAGGGCGTGCTGGCCCTCGCCGCGAGTGCGCGCCTGGGCGAGCGCGACCGCGAGTTCGTGAGCCGCTTGTGCGCGCAGCTTGCGGTGGCTTTGCACAACCTGAGGCAGCTCGAAGAGCTCGCCTTGCTGGCCGAGGAGCTGCGCAGCCGGGGTGAAGACATCCAGCGCAAGAACGCCGAGCTGGAGCGCGCCAACCGCATGAAGAGCGAGTTTCTGGCCAACATGTCGCACGAGCTGCGCACGCCGCTGAACGCGATCATCGGCTTCTCCGAGATCATGAAAGACGGGCTCACCGGGCCACTCGCCGCCGAGCAGTTTGAATATGTGGGCTACATCCACTCCAGCGGCAAGCACCTGCTGTCGCTCATCAATGACATTCTTGACCTCTCCAAAATCGAGGCGGGCCACGTGCCACTCGAGCTGGAAGCGGGCGAGCCGTCGCAACTGGCCGCGAGCGCGATGTCGGTGCTGCGGGAGCGGGCGTCTTCGGCCCGTGTGCGCTTCACCAGCGTGTGCCCGCCCGAGCTCGGCCGCTTGCGCATCGACCTGCGCAAGGCCAAGCAGATCGTCTACAACCTGGTGTCCAACGCCCTCAAGTTCACCCCCGAGGGCGGCACGGTGGTTTTGTCGTTCGGCCGTGTCCGCGCCGAGCAGGTGAGGGCGGTGCAGGCCACGCCCGACGCGCGGGTGTTCCCGCCGGTCGAGCTGGGTTGCGAGCACTACCTCGAGATCAGCGTGAGCGACAGCGGCATCGGCATCTCGCCCGACAACCTGCAGCAGCTGTTTCAGGCCTTTGTGCAGATCGATTCGTCGCTGTCGCGGCAGCACACCGGCACTGGCCTCGGCCTGACCATGGTCAAGCGCCTGGCCGAGTTGCAGGGTGGTGGCCTGATGGTGCAAAGCCGTGAAGGGGGCGGCTCGGTTTTCACCGTGTGGCTGCCTTGGCACGAGGCGGGCGAAAGCGTGGACGTCGCGGCCCAGCCGCCCTGGGTGGCGGCCCCGCCTGCGCACAACGGGGCGGGGCAGGGCGTGGGCCCACTGGTGTTGGTGGTCGAAGACGACCCGCGCGCAGCCAACCTCATGCGCCTGCAACTGCAGTCGCAGGGCTACCTGGTGGAGTTTGCGCGCAGCGCCGAAGACGGCCTGGCGCGTGCCGCCGAGCTGCGGCCGGCGGCGCTGGTGCTCGACATCAGTCTGCCAGGCATGGATGGCTGGGAGATGCTCGCGCGCCTGAAGGAGCGCAGTGACACCAGCCACATCCCGGTGGTCATCGTCTCCATCACCGCTGAGGCGCAGCGCGGCTTCGCGCTCGGCGCGGCGCAGGTGCTGGTGAAGCCGGTGACACAGGCCGAGCTGCTGGCCGCCCTGGCGGCGGCCGGGCTCGACGAGCCTTCGACCGACGCGCGTGTGCTGGTGGTCGACGAAGACCCCAAGGCCGTGGCCCTGGTGAGCGAGCACCTGCAGGTGGCCGGCTACTCACCCATGGGTGCGTATGGCGGGCAAGAGGCGCTCGACCTCGCGCGCCGCGACCCGCCCGCTTTGATCGTGCTCGATTTGATGATGCCGAAGGTGTCGGGCTTCGATGTGGTGCAAGGCCTGCGTGGCCACCCCGACACCGCTGGCATCCCGATCATCGTGCTCACCGCCAAGCGGCTCACCCGCGACGAGCGCGCCCAGCTCAGCGGCAAGGTGCAGCAGGTGATGGAAAAAACGAACCTCCATTCGCTCAGTTTGTCGGGCGAGGTGAAGCGTGCTTTGGCGCGACAGCGCCAGCCCAAGGCGCATGACGCGCTGGTGGACTGACGAGCCCTGAGAGCCTGTGAACAAATCCGACACACCCGCTCGTGCGCCCCAAACGGCGCCGCTCGTCGTTGCAAATGCTCGCCGTAGCCCGAGCTACGGCTGGGCTTTGCGCCTAGATCGACTCCGTTTGGAGCACCCGCTCGGGCGCGCTGGGTTCATTCACAGGCTCTGAGACACCCGCGCATGCAAACCAGCCCCGCCATCCTCATCGTCGACGACAACGCGGCCAACCGGCGCCTCTACCAAGCGTCACTCAACGACCTGGGCGCCGAGATCTACAGCGCAGCCTCGGGCGAAGAGGCGCTCGCGCGTTGCGCCGAACGGCACTACGCGATGATCCTGCTCGACGTGCACCTCTCGGGCATGAGCGGCTTCGAGGTGGCGCAGACCATCCGCGACAAACACGAGGGCATGGACGCGCCCATCGTGTTTGTGTCGGCGATGCACGTGCACGAGAGCGACACCTTCCGCGGCTACCGGCTGGGTGCGGTCGACTACATCCACTCGCCGGTGGTGCCCGAGATCTTGCGCGCCAAAGCGGCGGTGTTCATCCGGCTGCACCGCATGCGCATGGAGGCGCAGCAGCAGGCGCAGGTGGTCGAGAGGGCCTATCGGGAGCTGCGCACCGTGCATTCCGAGATGGAAGGGTTCAGCTACTCGGTGTCACACGACCTGCGCACGCCGCTCGGGCAGGTGGCCGGTTTTGCCGACCTGCTACAGCTGGGCCACGCCGGCGAGATGAGCACCAAGGCGCACGAGTATGTGGGCCACATCCAGACCGCCGCCCAGCGCATGCACAGCCTGATCGAAGACATGCTGTTGCTGGCCAACATGACTCGCGCTGAAATGCAGGTGCAGCCGGTCGACTTGACGCACATGGCGCAAACGCTGTTCGCCGAGCTGGCCGCTGCGAGTCCTCTGCCCCACGCAGAAAGCCAGGTGCAAGCCGGCTTGCATGCGCAGGGCGATGCACGCCTGCTGCGGGTGGCCGTGTCGAACCTGTTGTCGAACGCCTGGAAATACAGCGCCGGCGTGCCTCGGCCCCGGGTGGAGTTTGGCCAGGAAGATCGCCCCGAAGGGCCGGTGTTCTATGTGCGCGACAACGGCGCGGGCTTCGACGCACGCGCGGCGGGCGAGCGTCTGTTTCGCCCGTTCCAGCGCTTTCATGCTGACTCGGCTTTTCGGGGCAATGGCGTGGGCCTGGCCATCGTCGAGCGGGTGCTCGACAAACACGGGGGGCGCATCTGGGCCGAGTCGGCGCCGGGGTGCGGGGCTTGTTTCTTCTTCACGCTGGGCCAGGTGTCGAGCCTGCCCACGGCGATTGTTTGAAGGGCGCATTGCGGTGTGTCGGCCACGCGCGGCGGGGTGTGATGCTTATCTTGCCAAGCCGTACCACTGCAACGACCTGATCTCTGCGGTGGACAGGGCGCTGGGCTGAGGGCGCACGGCTACCATCCGGGCATGAGCAACAAGATCCTCTTCGGCTTTCATGCCATCACGGTGCGGATGAAGACCGCGCCCAAGTCCATCATCGAGCTGCACGTTGACGTCACCCGGCGCGACCAGCGCATGAAGCAGTTTGTGGAGCGCGCCCGCGAGGCCGGCGCCAAGCTGGTCGACAGCGACGACGACCGCCTGCACAAGATGTGCGGCACCCACCGCCACCAGGGTGTGGTGGCGCGGGTGGAGGCGGTGGCCATGAGCCACTCGCTCGACGACACACTCGACGCCGTCGAAGGCCCGCCTTTGTTACTGGTGCTCGACGGCATCACCGACCCGCACAACCTGGGCGCCTGCCTGCGGGTGGCCGATGGCGCCGGCGCGCACGCCGTCATCGCGCCGAAGGACCATGCGGTGGGCGTCAATGCCACCGTGGCCAAGGTGGCCAGCGGCGCGGCCGAGACCGTGCCGTACTTGATGGTGACCAACCTGGCACGCACGCTGGGCGAATTGAAAGAGCGCGACCTGCGGGTCATCGGCTTGAGCGACGACGCCGAAGCCACGCTGTTCGAAGCC
>JBBRFR010000165.1:0-8536 GCA_038241485.1 Burkholderiales bacterium | reverse complement strand
CTGGGGCAGTGTTGTGGCGGCGCGGTGACGCTTCACTTTGAGTGCTTGCAAGAGCGGCACCTGAGCACCTGGCCCACCGAGCCGCCCCTGTTTCACCTGCAGCTGTACGGCGCCGGCCATGTGGGCCGCGCCATCGCGCAGGTGCTGGCTACGTTGAACGTGCAGGTTGATTGGGTCGACGAGCGTGAAGACGAATTCCCGCTCACACTTGGTGGGCCGGTGTGGCCGCCGCACATCCGCAAGTGGGTCGGCGACGGGGTGGAAGCCGAGGTGCGCCACGCGCCGCCGGGTGCCTTCTACCTGGTGCTGACACACCAGCACGATCTTGACCTGCGCATCACCGAAACCATTCTGCGGCGTGGCGACTTCGGCTTTCTCGGCCTCATCGGCTCACGCACCAAGAAGCACAACTTCATCCACCGCTTCGAAGAGCGCGGCATCGCGCCCGCCTTGATCGACCGCATGGTCTGCCCGATCGGCCTGCCCGGCATCAGCGGCAAGGCACCCGAGGTGATTGCGGTGGCGGTGGTGGCGCAGCTGCTGAAGCAGGCGCGGATCTAGCCCGTGTTGCGCAAGCCCGCCGCCACGCCGTTGATCGAGATGTGGATGCCGCGTTGCACCCGCTCGTTGGCGGGGTCGCCTTCGCGTTGTTGGCGGTAGCGCCGCAACAGCTACACCTGCAAGTGGTTGAGCGGGTCGAGGTAAGGGAAACGGTGCTCGATGGAACGTGCGAGCGACGGGTTGGAGGCCAGGCGCTTTTTCTCGCCGGTGATCAGGCTGAGGGCATCCGAGGTCGCCTGCCATTCGGCCTGGATGGCCGCGAAGATGCGCTTGCCCAGGCGTTTGTCTTCCACCAGCTCGACATAACGCGCGGCGATGTTGAGGTCGCTCTTGGCCAACACCATGTCGAGGTTCGACAACAGCGTGCGAAAGAACGGCCACTGTTTGTGCATGCGCTGCAGCAGCGCGAGCCGCTCTTTGCGCTCTTTGGCGTTGTCGCTCAGGTAGCTGTTGATGGCCGAGCCAAAGCCGCACCAACCCGGCAGCGCCACGCGGCACTGGCCCCAGCTGAAGCCCCAGGGAATGGCGCGCAGGTCTTCGATGGCGCGGGTGGCCTTGCGCGAGGCCGGGCGCGAGCCGATGTTCAGCTCGGCGATCTCGCGAATGGGCGTGGCGGCAAAGAAGTAGTCGGTGAAGCCCGGGGTTTCGTAGACCAGCTTGCGGTAGGCCGCCATGCTCGCGCTGCTGAGCGTATCGGCCGCGTCGAGAAAGCTCTTGGGTGCGCTCTTGGTCGGGTGCAAGAGCGTGGCTTCGAGCGTGGCGGCGACCAGGGTTTCGAGGTTGCGCCGCCCGATCTCGGGGTGGGCGTACTTGGAGGCGATGACTTCACCTTGTTCGGTCAGGCGAATTTGCCCGTTCACCGTGCCGGGTGGTTGCGCCAGGATGGCCTGGAAGCTCGGGCCACCGCCACGCCCCACCGTGCCGCCGCGGCCATGGAACAGGCGCAAGGTGATGCCTTGTTCAGCACGCAGGCCGTCGAACAACGCCACCAGGGCGATCTCGGCACGGTACAGCTCCCAGTTGCTGGTGAAAAAGCCGCCGTCTTTGTTGCTGTCGCTGTAGCCCAGCATCACGTCTTGTTCACCGCCCGAGCGCTGCAGCATGGCGGCGATGCCGGGCAGGGCGTAGTAGTCGCGCATGATCGGCCCGGCGTTGCGCAGGTCGCCGATGGTCTCGAACAGCGGCGAGACGATCAGGTCGCACAGCGCGCTCGCGTCGAGCGTGCCGCGCATCAGGCCGACCTCTTTTTGCAGCAGCAGCACTTCCAGCAGATCGCTCACCTCTTCGGTGTGCGAAATGATGTAGTGGCGCAATGACTCGCGGCCATACGCCTGGCGCATCTGCAGCGCGGCCTCGAAGATCGCCAGCTCGCTTTGTGCGTGCTCCGAATACGCGGCGGCGCGCACGCGCAGCGGCCGTGCGTCGTTGAGCAAGCGCAGCAGCAGCGCGCGGCGCGCGTCTTCGTTGAGCGCGCTGTAGTCGGCTTCGATGCGCGCCACTTGCAGCAGCTCGGCGACCACGGCCTCGTGCTTGTCGGAGCTTTGGCGCAAGTCGACCGTGGCGAGGTGAAAGCCGAACACCTGCACCGCGCGCATCAGCGGGCGCAGGCGCGGCGAGATCAAGGCCTGGGCATGGTGCGATTGCAACGACGCTTCGATCACCGCCAGATTGTCCAGGAACTCGTCGCTCTTCGCATACGGCGTTTGTGGTGCCACGGCATGGCGCAGCGCCTCGGTGCCGGTGAGCAGGTGCAAGGTGGCGGCCAGCCGCGCATACATGCCGATCAAGGCCCGGCGGTAGGGCTCGTCAAGCCGGTGCTCGCCGTGGTCGGGCGAGGCTTCGGCCAGCGTCTGCATGGCGGGTGTGACGGGTGACAGCATGGCTGAGATCGACAGCTCGGCGCCCAGCTCGTGCACCTCGGTCAGGTAAAAGCGCAGCACCGTTTCGCTTTGCCGGCGCAGCGCCATTTGCAGCGTGGCGGCGCTGACGTTGGGGTTGCCGTCGCGGTCGCCGCCGATCCAGTTGCCCATGCGGAAGAAGGGCGCGATCGGGTGGCCGGGCAGAGCCTCTTCGAGCTCGCGGTACATGCGCGGGATCTGACGCAAGAACGTGCTCTGGTAGTAGCTCAGCGCGTTTTCGATCTCGTCGGCCACGGTGAGCTTGGTGTAGCGCAGCATGCGCGTTTGCCACAGCTGGGTGATGCGCGCGCGCAGCAAGGCCTCGTTTTCGGCCAGGTCGCGTGCGGTGTGCAGCGTGTCGCGCTGGCCGATGAGCTCGGCGATGGCCCGCTCGGCGTCGAGAATGCTCTTGCGCTGCACCTCGGTCGGGTGGGCGGTCAGCACCGGCGAGATGTAGGCATGGGCCAGCGTGGCGGCGATGTCGCTGGCGCGGATGTCGGCGTCGGCCAGGCGCGCCAGGCTCATTGCGAGGGAGCCTTCTTGCAGGTGGCCCTGGCGCTCGTGGTGCTCGCGGCGGCGCACATGGTGGCGGTCTTCGGCGATGTTGGCCAGGTGCGAAAAATAGCTGAAGGCACGGATCACGCTCACCGTCTGGTCGCCCGACAGGTTCTTCAGCAGCCGGTCGAGCGAGCGGCCGGCCTGGGCATCACGCTTGAGCCGGTAGGCCACCGACAACTGGCGCACACGCTCGATCAACTCGAAGGCGGCCTTGCCCTCTTGCTCGCGGATCACGTCACCGAGAATGCGGCCGAGCAGGCGGATGTCGGCGACCAGAGGGAGGTTCTTGTCATCGTCGGGCAGGGAGCGCGGCATGGAATTCCTTGTGGGCCTGGAGGAATGGATGTAATTTGATTACACACAACGGATGGTAGCGGTTTCTTGTTCGAAAACGGGTGCCTGATAGCATCGCCCGATGCCTCAAACGTCTCCCACGCCCCTGCTGATCGCCACCCGAGAAAGCCGTCTTGCCCTGTGGCAGGCCGAGCATGTGCAGGCCTTGCTGAAGCAACGTCTGGGCCTTGAGGTTGGCCTGTTGGGCATGACCACACGGGGCGACCAGATCCTCGACCGCTCGCTGTCCAAGGTGGGCGGCAAGGGCTTGTTCGTGAAAGAGCTGGAGACCGCACTCGAAGAAGGCCGCGCCCACCTGGCGGTGCACTCGCTCAAAGACGTGCCGATGGACCTGCCCGACGGCTTCGAGCTGGCCGCTGTGCTGGAGCGCGAAGACCCGCGCGACGCGCTGGTGTCCAACCAGTACGCCTCACTGGCCGAGCTGCCGCAAGGCGCTTGTGTCGGCACCTCCAGCCTGCGCCGCGTGGTGCTGCTGCGCGCCCTGCGGCCCGACCTGCGCATCGAGCCGTTGCGCGGCAACCTCGACACCCGCCTGCGCAAGCTCGACGAGGGTCACTACGACGCCATCGTGCTCGCGGCTGCCGGGCTCAAGCGCCTGGGCTTGGCGAGTCGCATTCGCGCCGTGTTCGACCCGGCGCAGATGATCCCCGCCGCCGGCCAGGGAGCGCTCGGCATCGAGGTGCTGGCCGATGCCGCGCCCTTGCGTGCGCAGCTGGCCGGCTTGATCCATCGCCCCACTTGGCTCGCAGTGCATGCCGAACGCGCGGTGTCGCGCGCGCTGGGCGGCAGTTGCAGCATGCCGCTGGCCGCGCATGCGGTGTGGCAGGGCGATGAGCTGCACTTGTCGACCGCGCTGGGTGATGGGCAAGACACCGTGCGGCCGCTGCTGCGGGCCGAGGTGCACGCTGCCATCACCGATGAAGCGGCGGCGCGTGCGCTGGGCGAGCGGGCGGCCTCGCGCTTGCGCGAGCTCGGTGCGGCCGGCTACCTGGCCGCGTTGTAACCGATGCGAGTGCTGGTCACCCGGCCTGCTGCGCAGGCGAGTGAATGGGTGCAGCGGCTGCGTGCTGCGGGTTTGCAGGCCGAAGCGCTGCCCCTGATCGACATCGCGCCGGCACCCGATGTAGCGGCTTTGGCGGCAGCCTGGGCCACGCTGCCCGGGCAGGCCATGGTGGTGTTTGTGAGCCCCAATGCGGCGAGCTGTTTTTTTGCGGCCCAGCCTGATCGGTCGGCGTGGCCCGCGAATGTGCTCGCGGCCTCACCCGGCCCCGGTACCACCCAGGCGCTGCGTGCGCTGGGTGTTCCGACGGTCATCGAACCCGCCGTCGACGCGCCGCAGTTTGATTCCGAAGCCCTGTGGCAACAGCTCGCGGGCCGCGAGTGGGCTGGCCAGCGGGTGCTCGTGGTGCGGGGCGCGGGCGGGCGCGATTGGCTGGCCGAGCGTTTGCGCGAGCGGGGCGCGGTGCTGCGCTTTGTGGCGGCCTACGACCGCGCCGCGCCGCGGCTCTCGCCCGCGCAGCAGACGCTGTTGAACGAGGCTCTGCAACAGCCCCAGCAGCATCTGTGGTTTTTCAGCAGCTCCGAGGCCATCACCCACCTCGCAACGCTGGCACCGCAGGCCGAGTGGGCGAGGGCGACAGCCGTCGCCACCCACCCGCGCATCGCCGAGACGGCGCGCAGCCTGGGGCTGGGCCGTGTCATCGAAGCCCGCCCGAGCGTCGAAGCCGTGGTCGCGTGCCTACAATCGATCGCATCGTGAACGATGTCTCACCCGACCCCAGCACTGCGCCCGTGACGGCCGCGCCCACCAAGGGCCGGCGTTGGGCGTGGGCGATCACCGCGCTGTTGACCCTGTTGGTCCTGGCCAGCCTGACGCTGGGCTGGTCGGCCGAGCAGCGTGTGCGCAAGCTTAAGCAAGAGCTGGTGCGCCGCCAGCAAGAAAGCCAGGCCCTGTCGGGCGAGGCACGCCTGCTGGCCAAGCGCGCCGACGAAACCGCGCGCGAAAGTGCCGCCAAGGTCTCGCTGCTCGAAGCACGGCTGGCCGAGGTGGCCATCCAACGCACCCAGCTCGAAGACCTGATCCAGTCGCTGTCGCGCTCGCGCGATGAAAACGTGCTGGTCGACATCGACGCCGGCCTGCGTTTGGCCCAGCAGCAAGCCACCATCACCGGCAGCGCCGAGCCCCTGGTGGCCGCGCTCAAGCAGGCCGACGAGCGCCTGGCGCGCTACAGCCAGCCGCGTCTCGACGGCGTGCGCCGCGCCATCGCGCGCGACATCGACCGCGTCAAGGCGGTGGGCGTGGCCGACATCTCTGCGCTGTCGATCAAGCTCGACGAGGTGATCCGCCTGGTCGACGAGCTGCCGCTGCTGTCGCAGGCCGAGCCGCGCAAAGAGAGCAGCGTGAAACCAGCGGCCTCGGCGCCGAAGCCGGCGGCACACAGCGCCTCGGGTGCGATGCCGAGTGGCAACTGGACATCCGCCTTGTCCGACACCTGGTCGGGCTGGATGGAGCGCATCTGGGGCGAGACCCGCAGCCTGGTGCGCGTGACCCGCATCGACACCCCCGACGCCATACTGCTGGCACCCGAGCAAGCCTTCTTCCTGCGCGAGAACCTGAAGCTGCGCCTGCTCAATGCCCGACTGGCGCTGCTGAGCCGCCAATTTGACACCGTGCAAACCGATTTGCAGGGCGCGCAGGTGGCGCTTGATCGTTACTTCGACCGCAGCTCGCGCCGCACCGTCGTGGCGACCGACCTGCTCAAACAAGTCACCGCCAGTGCGCGCCAGGTCGGTTTGCCCCGGCCCGAAGACACGCTGGCCGCGTTGGCTGCGGCCACCGCAGGCCGCTGAGCGTCGTCGCTGCCCATGCGCGCTGTTGTCTGGTTCATCCTGCTGTTTGTCGTGGCGGTCGTGGCGGCCACCACCTTCGGCGCCAACGATGGGCTGGTCTCGCTCTACTGGAGCGGCTGGCGCATGGACGTGTCGATGAACCTTTTCTTGCTGGCCATGATGGCCACCTGCCTGGCGCTGGTGACCATCTTCAACACCGCCAACGCCCTCATCGGCCTGCCGCGCAGAGCGCACGAGTGGCGCGTGGCGCGGCGCGACCGCAGCGCCCAGGCCGCCCTGCGAGACGCCTTGGCGCAGTACTTCGGCGGGCGTTACAGCCGGGCGCAGAAGTCCGCGCAGCGTGCCTTGTTGATTCAGGCCGAAACCCCCGACCTGGTGCAAGACAACGAGTTCACCGTGCTCGGCCACCTGCTGGCCGCCGGCAGCGCCCACAAGCTGCAAGACCGCAGCCGGCGTGACGACCAGCTGGAGCGTGCGCTGGAGCTCAGCCGCAGCAGCCTGCTGGCACGCTCGGCCGAAGAGGGCGCACGCCTGCTCGCGGCCGAGTGGGCGCTCGATGACCGCAACGCCACCCGCGCACTCGAATTCCTCGCCGCCTTGCCGCCGGGCGTGGCCCGCCGCACCCATGCGCTGCGCCTGAAGCTGCAGGCCAGTCGCCTGGCCAATCAACCGCATGAAGCTTTGAAGACGGCCCGCCTGCTGGCCAAGCACCAGGCCTTCTCCAAGGTGGCGGCGCAGGGGCTGTTGCGCTCGTTGGCCTTCGAGTCGCTCGATGGCGCGCGCGACGCCGACCAGGTGCGCCGTGTCTGGTTTGCATTGGAAAACGCCGACCGGCGCGACCCCTTGGTGGCGGCCCGCGCGGCAGCCTGCCTGGCAGCTTTTGGCGCCGCGGCCGAAGCGCGCGGCTGGCTGCGCCCCTTCTGGGATCGCCTGGGTGAACTCATCGAAGACGAACGCACTGCGTTGGCACAGGGGCTGGTGGCAAGTGTTGCCGGCATCGCACCCGACTGGCTGGCGCGCTTGGAGTCGGCGGCCCAGACCTTTCCGCGCGAGGCTGCGGTGGCCTATGCCGTGGGCTGCGCACTGGCCGAGCGCGAGCTGTGGGGCAAGGCGCGCTTGCTGCTGGAGCAGGCGGCGGGTGCACCCGAGCTGGACGCCGTGTCGCGCCGCCGTGCATGGCAGTTGCTCGCGCGCCTGGCCGAGCAGCAGGGCGATGTCGAACGAGTAGCGTCGTGCTACCAGGCAGCCGCCCAGTTGTAGACGGCCAGAAACTTGGTGTTATAGTCCGAGGCTTCGCGGCTGTAGCTCAGTTGGATAGAGTACTTGGCTACGAACCAAGGGGTCGTGGGTTCGAATCCTGCCAGCCGCACCAAACAATAAAAAACGGATCAGCGCCTCAGAGGCTTTGTCTCTGAGGCGTTTCTCTTTGGGCGCTCGCTTGTGCGGAGTGGCATGCGGGTTACGCGGGAGTGTCGCGTGCAGCGTCGCTCACGGCGCCGGTGCGAATCTCGACGTGCCGCCGTTTCACCTGCGAAATGATCGTGCGCATGATCTCGATCAGCGTGTCGCGGTCGAGGCCGTAGCTTGACGCCAGCTCTGAGTAGTGCTTCTCTTGTGCGCTCTCGCGCTCGCGGTCTTCGGGGGGCAGGTTCAGGTCTCGCTTGAGGAACCCGACCCGCTCCGTCAACCTGAACCGTTCGGCGAGAACGGCCACCAAGGCGTTGTCCAGGTTGTCGATGCTCTTGCGGATTTCGAGAAGTTCCCGGTTGACTGTCATGGTGCACTCGGTGTTCTGTGGAGCTCGGTTGCCGTGAAGCAGTTTGTCTGAGTGGAGAGAGGCCTGTCGGCGCAGTCAAGCAGTGTGGTCGCCAGTGTAGAGCAGCACCTGTGCGCATCAGCGCATCTGCCTGGCCCGCGCCCAGGCCTGCGCCTCCACCTCAGCCGATCAGCTCAAGCCACCGATGAAACCGAGCGGGTTCTTGGTGAGAGCCACCGACACGATGTAGCCAAAGCTGAGCAAGGCGGCCACCCAGGCCGCTGCGCGCACTTTGAGCGCATGCCGCGGGTTCAGCGCCACCATGCCCAGGCCGATGTAGAACAGCAGAGCGACGATCTTGGCTGCCAACCATGGCGTTGTCAGCGGGTTGAGCTGCAGCACCCATGCGAGTGCGAGCGCGCTCAGCAGCAACACGGTGTCGACCACATGCGGCACGCTCTTTGCGGCGCGGCCACGCACCCAGGCAGCACCCAGCAGCCCACCGAGACCGCGTGCGAAGAAACCCATGAGCGAGAGGGTCACCGCCGTCTGGTGAAGC
>JBBRFR010000164.1:0-8542 GCA_038241485.1 Burkholderiales bacterium | reverse complement strand
GAGCCTTTTCACGACAAGACCGACAAGGTCAAGGCTGCCATCCACATCCACTCCGGGTGGGGCTTGTCGGGCGGTGCCTGGGACGCGCGACACATCGGCATGTGGATAGGGCCCGGCGCGCTGCGTGACCACTGGGGGCTGACCCACGAGTTCACCCACGCCTGGCAGTCATGGATGTCCTTCAACGGCGGCCTGGCCTGCAACCAGCCAAACACCTGCGGCTGGGTTTTTGAGAGCCATGCCAACTTCACCCCCCACCAGTTGCCCGAGTACCAGAGCAATGCGCACTGCTCCGAGATGCTCGCCAATGCGCCGCACGTGTACCTTGGCTCGACGCGCAATCGCTACTGCAACTGGCAGTTCATGGAGTTCCTCAAAGACAAGTACGGCCCCGCTGCGGTGTCCGAGATGTGGACCACCGCCGGTTCGGACCCGTTCACCAACATTCAGCGCTCACGCGGCTGGACGGTGTCCCAGCTCAACGACTTCTTCGGCGACTGGGCGATGCACAACGTGGTGTGGGACTACCGCGCCACGCCGACCGCCTTTCGCAACGCCTACGGAAACATCACCCTCACTGATCGCCCCGAACGCCTGCGCCGGCTCATGCCGCTTGAGGCGCTCGATGGCAACTGGGCCACCAACCGGCGTTTCACATCGCCGTTCTACGGCGCACCCCAGCGCTTCGGCTACAACGTCGTGCGTCTCTATCCGAACGCCGGGGCAAGCACCGTGAGCGTCAAGTTCCGCGGGGTCAACCAAACCGGCTCCGATGCGGATTTCCGCTGGGGTTTGGTGGCAACGGACGGGCAGTTTTCGCGTGCGCGCTACAGCAGGATGCAAAAGGGCCTGGATGCCAGCATGACCTTTGCGGTGAACCCCGGTGAGCCGCTGTTTCTTGTAGTGATGGCTACGCCAACCGTCTTCAAGACCATTGTGTGGGACCAGGCTTACGAAACGATCTGGCGCTACCCCTACATGGTTGAGCTGGGCAATGCCTGGCCGCAAGGCTTCCAGAACGGGCAGCGCGACGCCTGCCCGTCGGGCACCCGGCGCCACTCCAACGGCGGCGGTTGCGCCACGGCCAGCACCCCTTCGTCGGTCTTCGTGGGGCCGTACGCCACCATCTTGCCGGGTGGCCAGGCGAGCGGCACGGCGCGCATCGAAGACCAGGCCATTGTCTTTAACGGTGCGGTTTCCGGTGGCACCGTGGGCGGCCTGACGGTGGTGGGCGCGGGCAACCGATTCACCGTGTCGGGTTCGGCGCAGATACGCACGAGTTTCTATCCGCTCGGTTTTTTCGAAGCCAACCAGGGCGCGTCGGGCAGCTTGATCCTCCAAGGCGATGTGGAGTACCGCGGTGAAGGCGTGAACCTCAGTGCCGGTGTGCGCTCCGGGTTAGTCCATGCGAACTCGACCGTAGGCGACGCCATCGACATAAACCAGCGCCAGACGCCGACGTGGAGGCCCTGAGCGGCCTGGGTTGAAAAAGATGCGTCACTATTGACCCGGCATTGAAGTGTTGCACTCAAGCTGCATACCGAACCGGCGCATGCTGGAAGTAGCTCTTGATCCGTTCGAGCCGGCGCTGAACGCTGCGCAGATGCTTGGCGGTGGCCTTCACAAGTTGCAGCTTGGTGCGAGCCGGGGCCAGCTTCGTGACGGCCTGCTTGAGGTCGGCGTTGGCCATCTCGTTGGGGTTGAGCTCTGGGCTGTAGCTGGGCAGGTAGAACACTTCGATCTCGTTCTTGTGCTCAGCCAGCCATGCCTTTACGGACTTACTGTGATGCACCCGCAGGTTGTCCAGGATCAGATAGATCTTGCGGCCCGCGTCCTTCACGAGTTGACGCAAGAGGTCGATTTGCGGCGTGAAGCCCCAGCGGCCGAGGTACAGGCCCATCGTGCGCACCGCCAGCTTGATACCGTAGCGATCCTGGATCAACGCGGCCACCGCCTGGCGCGTCCACAGCGCGTAGACCATCTTCAACTGATCGGGCGTGCGGTCACGGATCAGCCGCTGAATCTCGCGCTCTTGATCGGCCGTCAGCGTGCGCCCCGTGCCTTCGGGGCGGCTGGGTCGCTCCACGTCAACCGCCTTCCAGCCTCCCGCCTGATAGGCCTTCATCGCAGCAATCACGGTCGTGCGCGACATCTCGCACTGCGCAGCGGCGGCGCGGCTCGGGCGTGTCAGCAGCAGGCCGATGCAGCGGGAGCAGTGGGAGCAGCCTTCTTCGGACCGCAACCACAGCCCGCCGCTCCCTTAGCCTTTTTACCTCATCGAGCACACAGCACGCGCTGGCGTCGGCCTTCGCTGGCCCGCCGCCGCAGGCAGCGGCCCGGGCCGTGACATGGAGGGCTGCCAGATTCACCGAACACACGCCCGTCTCTGGCAACTCCAGCTGCACGTCGTCGGCGGCGCTCAAGTCGCCCGCCAATGCGGCGCATCGGCTTCTGATGTTGCAATCCCTTCGAGCGTTTGACCTCTTCACGCAGTCTGGCAACCTCTTGCTGCTGCAGCTGAGTGCGTAGAAGGCGCCGGCGTTATGCGTTCTTCGCAGATTTCTTCGGGCAGCGGCCGGCTGAACGGCTTTCGCAATCAGCGATTTCTCCACTTGCCGACGGAGCTCGTCGCCGCTGCGCCGCGCGAACTCGGCACCGCGCGTTATCCGTCTCCTGGAGGAAGACCTGTGGGCGCAGGTCAAGGCCACGATTCAGGCCATGCCGGTGGTTACCTCGCGCGAGTTGGCGAACCAGGCGCGTGTTCGCTGGCCGTTCGGTCTGCTGTTCCTTTGCGGCTTGCGCATCTCTGAGGTGGTCGGCGATCGCACAGGCTGCGCCGCACGGCTGGCTCGCGAATGGCAAACAAAGACATAGATCTGAGGCATGTCCGAGACACGTTCGGCCATGCTTCCATCAGCACCACCACCATCGACCTGCACGCCGAAGACAATCGACGCTATCAAGCAATCGAAGCGGCTCACCGGCTCGGCTGGGACTGATATAGCTTGGAGACACCCAGCGACCTATCGCCCCAGTATGGCCAGCGCCCGCTAGACGCTGAACTGTGGGCTCGGCCACCTCCAACTATCGAGGCCTGGCCCGTGCCTGCCCTGGCCTTCGAGAAGCCGTGCATTCATCGCAGCGCCCGTAAAGCGTCAGCTCGTGGTGCTCAACGGTAAAGCCTTTGGGTGCCAGTTGAGCCAAGTTGCCGGGGCACGCGTGGACGTCAAAGACGCGCTTGCAATGTGTGCACTGAAAGTGATGGTGGTGCGCATGCTCCGCAGATTCATAGCGAGGGCTATCGCCGGGTAGCGTCACCACCGCGATCTCGCCTTCGTCGACCAGCATCTTCAGATTGCGGTAGACGGTGGCCATGCCGAGCGCGGGCACCTCGGCCTGTGCGGTCTCCAGCACCTCCTGCGGGGACAGCGGGCGGCCGGCCGCATCGATCACGGTACGGATGGCAGAGCGCTGGCGAGTTGAGCGTTCCATGGTCAAGTTTGCTTGTCGGCTTCAGTCGATGGGTAAGGCGCGGATTGTCGTTGATCGGGTTCGAACGCTCTTCTATTGATATTGCATTATCATTATTACTTGGAAGGCCCACGTACCGACAAACGAACCATGACTGTTCCCTTGCTCCCCGTCACCGTGCTCTCAGGCTTTCTGAACGCCGGCAAGACCACGCTCTTGAACCACGTGCTGCGAAACCGCGAAGGGCGGCGTGTGGCCGTGATCGTCAACGCCATGAGCGAGGTCAGCATCGATGCCTCAATCAGGAGCCCTGGGGCGACCGCCATCAGGAGATCGTCTTGATCGGCGACAAACATTTCGACGAAGCCGCGGTGCGCAAGGCGCTCGACGCCTGCCAACTCAACCTCACCGAAACACGCGAGGGCATGAAGGCCTGGCGCGAACTGCGCGACCCATTTCCCGGCCGGCAGCGCAGCGACGCGGAGCTTGCGGCATGAGCTTGGTGTTCGCGCGGCCCAAGGCCCGTGCCTACCTGGGCATGGACTACGAACAGGCAGGCTTCGACTTCAGCGCCAAGCTGGTGTGGACGGGCCCGATGGACCTTCGCCAGTTCCACGACGACGGCTCCGGCAGCCAGAACCGCTTCAACCTCGACGGTAGCCCCAAGCGCGACAAGAGCCCGAGTTTCGTCACGGTCGATTTGCGTGGCGAGTACGCCTTGAACAAGACCTTCTCCCTCTACGCCGGGGCTGACAACGTGTTCGACTACAAGCAGTCGGACAAGGAGAGCTTTCTGTTCGTCGATGGCGACGGCGCCCCCGACGTGGTGCACCTGTGGGGGCCGAACCGAGGGCGCTACCTGTACGCAGGCGTGAAGGTGAGTTTCTGATGCGCAAGGTCGTGCTCGCAGCCTGCATGGCGCTCGGCGTGGGGCCGGCGTCGGCGCACGATGGCGCGCATGCCCCCGGTGCCGTGCCGGTCGGTCAGGCCTGGGATTTCACGTTGCCCACGCTGGACGGCAGCCGCTTCGTGCAGGCCTCGGCCTCGAAGGGGCCGGTGCTGGTGAACTTTTGGGGCAAGGATTGCGGGCCCTGCATCACCGAGCTGCCTCGGCTGCAGGCCTTCGCGAACGCCAACCCGAAGTGGACAGTGCTGCTCATCAGCACCGACGCTCCAGCCGACGCACGCGCGTTCGTGCAGCGCCACGGCGTTCAACTGCCCGTGTTGCGCCCAGGTGGCAACGTGGTCGCACTGATGCGCAGCGCCGGCAACCGCAGTGGTGGCCTGCCGTTCACCGTGGCACTCACGCCCGGCACGCAGCAAGCCCGCCTCTGCGCTGGCCAACTGGGCGAGCTGGCAGCGGCTGACCTGGGCCGCCTTGCCGCTGCCTGTGATACCCCGGGCCGGCCATGAGCAGCCTGTTAATGAGCGGCGCCTGGGCGCGCATCGCAGGCGCGCTGGGCTTGGTGCTGCTGATGTGGCTGGGCGTGGCTTGGGCCCTGCTGGAGCGCGCATGACAGCAACCGCAGCAGCAACCTCAGCAGCAACCGCAGCAGCACCCACTGGCATCGCGTTGCACAACCTCACGGTGGCTTACCGCGGCCACCCGGTCGTGCATCACCTGTCGGGCGAATTCGCGCCGGGGTCGCTGACGGCCGTGGTCGGCCCCAACGGTGCGGGCAAGACCAGCCTGCTGGCCGCCATCACGGGTAGCTTGCGCCCGGTCGAAGGCCAGGTGCATGTGGGTGCTGCGCTGCGCGGGCGCATTGCCTGGCTGCCGCAGCAGGCGGCCATCGACCGCAGCTTCCCGCTCAGGGTGTTTGACCTGGTCGCTCTCGGCCACTGGGCGCGGGTGGGCAGCTTCAAAGCCCTGGCCGGCCCGCAGCGTGAGCAGGTGCATGCCGCGCTGCACGCCGTGGGGCTGGGTGGCTTCGAGCGCCGCAGCATTGGCGAGCTGTCGGCCGGCCAGTTCCAGCGGGTCTTGTTTGCGCGCGTGCTGTTGCAAGACGCCCCGGTGATCTTGCTCGACGAACCCTTCAACGCCATCGACGCACGCACCACCGCTGACCTGCTGGCCGTGGTGGCGCGCTGGCATACGGAGGCGCGAACGGTGATTGCCGTGCTGCACGACCTGGAGCAGGTGCGCGACCACTTTCATCACACGCTGCTGCTCGCCCGGCGCTGCGTGGCGTGGGGGCCGACCGCGCAGGTGCTGCGCGCCGACAACCTGCTGCGTGCACGCCAGACGGCCGAGGGCTGGGATGACGATGCGCCGGTGTGCCGGGAGGCCGCATGACGCTGTACGCCCTGCTGATCGAGCCATTCGCCGAGTACGGCTTCATGCGCCGCGCCCTTGTCGCGAGCTTCGCCCTCGCGCTCGGCAGCGCACCCATCGGCACGCTGCTCGTGTTGCGCCGCATGAGCCTGGTCGGCGACGCGATGGCGCATGCGCTGCTGCCGGGCGCGGCGCTCGGGTTTCTCGGTGCCGCCGGCTTCTCTCTGGTGGCGATGAGCACGGGTGGCTTCATCGCTGCGTTGGCTGTGGCCCTCGCCGCCGGCTGGGTAACGCGCGCCACCGCGCAGCGTGAAGACGCGAGCTTCGCCGCCTTCTATCTCATCGCCCTGGCGCTGGGCGTGCTGCTGGTCTCGACCCACGGCACCAGCGTCGATCTGATGCATGTGCTGTTTGGCACCATCCTCGCAGTCGATGACGCGGCGCTGTTTCTGATGGCTGGTGTGGCCAGCCTCACGCTCGTGGTTTTGGCGGCGGTGTACCGCCCGCTGGTGGTCGAGTGCCTCGACCCGGGCTTTCTGCGCAGCGTGGGCGGCCGCGGCCCGTGGGTGCACATGCTGTTTCTCGTGCTCACGGTGGCCAACCTGGTGGCGGGCTTCCAGGCGCTGGGCACTTTGATGGCGGTGGGTTTGATGATGCTGCCCGCCACCGCCGCGCGTTTCTGGGCTGGCGAGGTGTGGAGCTTGGCGCTGGCGGCCACCCTGATCGCCATGCTGTCAGGCTTCGTTGGCCTGTTGCTGTCTTTCCATGCCGAATGGCCTTCCGGGCCGGCCATCGTGCTGGTGGCAGGCGGGGTGTATCTGGCCTCATTGATCGCCGGGCCGCGAGAAGGCCTGCTGTGGCGGCGCTTGCGGCGCACCCAACACCGTGTCGCCTGAGATGCGCAGCAACCGCCGTGCGTTCATCGCTACGCTGCCTGCGCTGGCGGGGTGGCCTGCGCGTGCGCAGCCTCAGCGCCGCCTGCGCGTGGTGGCGAGTTTCTCCATCCTGGCCGACATGGCGCGCAACATCGGCGGTGACGCCATCGACGTGCACGCCCTGGTCGGGCCCGACGCAGACGCCCATGTGTTCGAGCCCACGCCTGCCGATGCCAAGCGCCTCGCCGACGCCGAACTGGTGGTCGTCAATGGCCTGGGCTTCGAGGGCTGGCTCGATCGGTTGGTGCGTGCTTCGGGCTACAAGGGGCCGGTGGCGGTGGCCAGCGCGGGCGTCACACCTCGCATGTCTGGCAAAGCGCCTGACCCGCACGCCTGGCAAGACCTGAAGCTCGCGCGCCGCTACGTGCTCAACCTGCGCGACGCGCTTGCGGCCGCCCGGCCGGCCGACGCGGCGCTGTTCCGGCAGCGCGCGGCGGGCTATACAGAACAACTCGCTGCGCTCGACGCCCACACGCGCCAGGCCTTCGACGCCCTGCCCAAAGAGAAGCGCCGCGTCATCACATCGCACGACGCCTTCGGCTACTTCGGTGCCGCCTACGGCATTGAGTTCCTGTCACCGCAAGGCATGAGCACCGACAGCGAGGCCTCGGCCTCCGCAGTGGCGCGGTTGATCCAGCAGATACGCCGGCAAGGGGTCGCTGCGGTGTTCGTCGAAAACATCACCGACCCGCGCCTCGTCACCCGCATTGCCCAAGAGGGGGGCGTGACGGTCGGTGGGCGCCTGTACTCCGATGCACTGTCTCTGCCCGGCACGCCGGCCGACACCTACCTGAAGCTGTTTGCCCACAACGCCGCGGCGATCGAAGCAGGCCTGCAAGGCCGCCGGTACGCCACGCCTCTCGTTTCCAAGTCTCCCATCTCCAAATGAAAAGAAAGAGTGTCATGTCTGCTTCCCGTCACCGCCACCGTCACCGCCACCCAACCACCGCGCCGCTGGGCAGCCTGATCGCGATCGCCGCGTCTTTCGCCGCACCGCATGCCGTGGGTGCCGAACCCAGGTCGGGGCAGACCACATTGCCGGCGGTCACGGTCCAAGGCAAAGCGGAGCGCCCTATCAACCTCGACACAGAGTCGCAGACCGGTTCACGCCTGGGTTTGAGCCTGCGTGAGACGCCGGCCTCGGTGGAGGTCATCACGCAAGAGACGATGCAGTTGCACGGAGCGCGCACGCTTGAAGAAGCCTTGCGCGGTGCGACGGGCATGACGGTTGGCGGCAACCCGGGTTCACCGGGCATGGCCTCCACGCGGGGCTTTACCGGCGGCTTCATCACCTACCTGTTCGATGGGGCGCGCGTGTCAACGCCCACCATGTCCAACCGCCCGCAAGACAGTTGGAACTACGAGCGCATCGAGGTGCTCAAGGGCCCTTCGTCGGTGCTCTATGGCGAAGGTGGCATCGGCGGCGCCGTGAACTTCGTGCCGAAGAAGCCCGACCGCCGCTCGCGGGGTGCCGAGGCACTGCTCTCCTACGGAAGCTACGGCAGCGTGCGAGCCGGTGTGGGCCTGGGAGGCGCGCTGGGCGAGACCGGCGCCTATCGCTTCGACTTCAGCCACAACCAGAGCGACGGCTGGGTCCAGCGCAACGAGCAAAAGTCTGACCACCTGACCGCTGCTGCCCGCTTCGATCTTGCGCCGTCGCTCAAGCTCGATGTCTCGGCCGACTACCTTCGCGACGACATGCAGCCGTACTGGGGCACACCGCTGGTGCCCGCGGCCTTCGCCGCCGAGCCCACCGACGTGGTGAGCGACAGCGCCGGCCGCGTGATCGACAAGCGCCTGGCGCGCACCAACTACAACGTGGCCGACGGGTTCGCAACGTCTGACAGCCTGTGGCTGCGCG
>JBBRFR010000163.1:0-8550 GCA_038241485.1 Burkholderiales bacterium | reverse complement strand
CTCGCTGACGGCCCGCGCCACCGACAACCTGGGCGCGGTCACGCTGAGTGAAGTGGTCAACGTCGTGGTCAACTCATCGGGCGGTGACACGCAAGCGCCCGTGGCCACACTCAGCTCACCGGCCAACCTGGCCAGCAACCTCACCGGCACGCTGACGCTCAGCGCCAGCGCTACCGACAACGTCGGTGTCACCGGTGTCGACTTTCAGGTCGACGGTGTGCAGATCGGCAGCACCGACACCAGCGCGCCCTACAGCGCCACGGTGAACTCGAACGACTACGCCTCCGGCCAGCACATCGTGCGCGCCCGGGCGCGCGACGCGGTGGGCAACCTCTCGCCGTGGGCCACGTCGATCGTGCAGTTCGGCGGCAGCCGTAGCCAGCCGGCAGGCATCACGCGGGTCGAAGATTGGGTCACGGGGTTCACCGACGCCACCGCCTTCACGCAGGCACCTGACGGGCGCATGTTCGTCGCGCAGCAAGGTGGGCAATTGCGTGTGGTGACGGCGGCCGGCGTGCTGCTGGCCACGCCCTTCATCACGCTAACTGTCGATGACGTGGGTGAACGTGGTCTGCTCGGTGTGGCGCTGCACCCCAACTTCGCCACCAACCGCCACATCTACCTCTACTACACAACAACAGAGAACAGCACGCACAACCGCATCAGCCGCTTCACCGCCAACCCCTCCAACCCCAACATCGTGTCGGTCGGCAGCGAGTTACGCATAGCCGACCTTCCGGCCCTTGCGAGTGCCACCAACCACAACGGCGGCGCCTTGCACTTCGGCAACGACGGCAAGCTTTACGTGGCGGTGGGCGACAACGCCAACAGCTCCAAGGCGCCGGACATCAATGACCCGTTCGGCAAGATGCTGCGCTTCAACGACGACGGCAGCATCCCGAGCGACAACCCGTTTTGCACCACGGCGAACACGCTGCGCTGCGCGATCTGGGCGCGCGGCTTGCGCAACCCGTTCACCTTTGCCGTGCGCTCGAGCGACGGGCGCATCCACATCAACGACGTGGGTGGCGGCTTATGGGAAGAGATCAACCTCGGCGTGCCGGGTGCCAACTACGGCTGGCCGGCCACCGAGGGGCCGACCAACGCGGCCGGTGTGACCGCGCCGCTCTATGCCTACGACCACGACGACTCGCCGGCCTCGGGCGGTGGCGGCTTCTTCGACGGGTGCGCCATCACCGGCGGCACGTTCTACCCCAACAGCGGGCCGTTCCCGACCGCCTACCGGGGCAGCTACTTCTTCACCGATTTCTGCAACACGGTGATCGGGCGGGTTGACCTGGCCAACGGCAACGCGGCCTATGCTTTTGGCCAAACCTCTGGCCAGGCGGTGGGCATGCTGACGGGGCTGGACGGCGCCTTGTACGTGCTCACCCAAAGCCGCATCAACCGCTTCAGCGCACCCTGACGCGGCACGCTCCTACGGCGCTTCGTGGCGCCGTCCGATGATCGAACCGTGAGCTGACTTCTACATTGAAGTGAAGCAGCGCAGGTACGGCAGTCGGCGGCGCTCGACCCCGATGGAGCGTTGCAGCCATGACACCCTTGCCCATGCGCGCGGCCCGCGCGATAGCCAGTCTTTGCACCTGTCTCGCCTTGGTGGCGTGCGGCGGCGGCGGAGACGATCTTTCATCCAGTGACAACCCGCGCGAGTCTGCGCTGTCGCACGAAACCACCTGGACAAGAGTTGCTGGCGAAGGCCAGACTTTCACCTTGGCCTCGAGCCGCGTTGTCCGCTACGGCGAGGGCACCCGCTGGGTGCAAAGAACGCTGTCGGGGACCGTGGCCTGCACCAACGCCACCTTCGGCTCCGACCCGGCATTTGGCGTGGCCAAGTCGTGCGAGGTTCAAGGCACGGAGCCTGTTGGCCAGTGGACACGCATCGCAACCGAATGGCAGACCTTCACCGTCAGCGGCACTCGGGTCGTGCGTTACGGCGCGGGAACGCGCTGGCTGCAACGATCGGTCACCAACACCGGCTCTTGCACCAACTCCTTTTTTGGTGGTGACCCGGCCCCTGGTGTTGGCAAGGCGTGCGAGGTGCAGACCAGCTCGAACCAACTGCCAGTGGCCACGATTGGCAGCCCGGATGCCTCGGCGACGTTTCGCGCCGGCGACACCATCAGCTTCATCGGCAGCGCGACCGATGCGGAAGACGGCGTACTCGCCGCCGCGCGGCTGACCTGGTGGGCCGAGCTGCACCACGACTCGCACAGTCATCCGTTCCAGCCGCAGACCGTGGGCGCCACAGGCCAGGTCACGATCCCCACCCAGGGCGAGACCTCGGCCAACATCTTCTACCGTTTCCACCTTCGTGCGACCGACAGCGCAGGCGCAACCCACGTGGTCACGCGAGACATCCAGCCGCAGACGGCGCAGATCGTGGTGACCACCTCGCCGGCGGGCCTGTCGCTCACACTCGATGGCCAGCCGATCACCGGCCCGACCTCGTTCACCGGCGTGGTCGGCATCGAACGTGCGTTGATGGCGCCGGCGCTGCAAAACCTCAACGGCCGGCGCTACCAGTTTGCGAGCTGGAGTGATGGCGGTACGGCCACCCACACCATCGCCACACCGGTTGCCAACACCACCTACACCGCGACCTACACCGACACCGGGCCGGTGACCAACACCCCGCCGACAGTGGCACTCACCGCCCCGGCGAACAACAGCTCTGCCACCAGCGGTGTGGCCGTGTCGCTGGCGGCAACCGCCGGCGACAGTGACGGCAGCGTGGCCGGCGTCGAGTTCTTCGAGAACGGCGTGAAGATCGGCGTCACCGACACGTCGGCACCCTACGGCGTGAGTTGGACGCCATCGGCCACGGGTACGCGCTCGCTGACGGCCCGCGCCACCGACAACCTGGGTGCGGTCACGATGAGCGGCGCGGTCAGCGTGACGGTCAGCGCGTCAGGTGGTGACACGCAGCCGCCCGTTGCCACGCTGACGGCCCCCGGCAACTTGGCCAGCGGCCTCGCCGGCACGCTGACACTCAGCGCCAACGCGACCGACAACGTGGGTGTGACTGGCGTTGATTTCCAGGTCGACGGTTCGCAGATCGGCAGCACCGACACCAGCGCGCCCTACAACGTGACGGTGAACTCGAATCTCTATGCGTCGGGGCAACATGTGATTCGCGCCCGTGCGCGTGACGCGGCTGGCAACGTCTCAGCCTGGGCCGGTGCGACCGTGCAGTTTGGTGGCAGCCGCAACCAGCCCGCGGGGATCACCCGCACCGACGAATGGGTCGCCGGGTTCTCCAGCGCCACCGCCTTTGCGCAAGCGCCTGACGGGCGCATGTTCGTCACTCAGCAAGGTGGGCAACTGCGAGTCGTCAGCGCTGCGGGCCAGCTTCTCAGCACGCCCTTCATCACGCTGACGGTGGACCCGGTGGGCGAGCGTGGCTTGCTCGGTGTGGCGCTGCACCCCAACTTTGTCAACAACCGCTTTGTCTACCTGTACTACACCACCCCTGAGAGCGGCACGCACAACCGCATCAGCCGCTTCACCGCCAACGCGTCCAACCCGAACACCGTGTCAGCGGGCAGCGAGGTGCGCATTGCCGACCTGCCTGCGCTGTCGAACGCGACCAACCACAACGGCGGCGCCTTGCACTTCGGCAACGACGGAAAGCTCTACGTGGCGGTGGGCGACAACGCCAACAGCGCGACGGCGCCTGACCTGAACCGCCCGTTCGGCAAGATGCTGCGATTCAACGACGACGGCAGCATCCCGAGCGACAACCCGTTCTGCACCACGGCGGGCACGCTGCGCTGCGCGATCTGGGCGCGAGGCCTGCGCAACCCGTTCACCTTTGCCGTGCGCCGAAGTGACGGGCGCATGCACATCAACGACGTCGGCGCGGGCCTGTGGGAAGAGATCAACCTCGGCGTGCCGGGTGCCAACTACGGCTGGCCGGCCACCGAAGGGCCGACCAATGCGGCGGGTGTCACGGGGCCGTTGTTTGCCTACGACCACACGGCAGCGGCCAGCGGGCCGGCCGGTTTCTTCAATGGCTGCGCCATCACCGGGGGAGCGTTCTACCCTGACAGCGGCCCGTTCCCGGCGGCTTACCGTGGCAGCTATTACTTCACCGACTTCTGCACCCCGTTCATTGGCCGCATCGACATGGCCAACGGCAATGCGGCCTACACCTTCGGCCGGGTCTCGGGCCAAGCGGTGGGCATGCTGACAGGGCTGGATGGCGCCTTGTATGTGCTCGCGCAAAGCCGCATCACCCGCTTCAGCGCACCCTGAGGCCGCTCAACCCGCTACGGCCTCTCCTTTTTTCATCGCGCCCTCGACCACCCGGCGGGTGAGGGTCGGCGCAAACGCCTCGATGAAGGCGTAGACGTAGCCGCGCAGCCAAGCGCCCCGGCGGATCGCCAGGCGCGTGAGGTTGACCTCAAACAGCGTGCGTGCATCCAGCGCACGCAAGCTGCGGTCACGTTCCGCGTCGAAGGCGATTGAGGCGACGATGCCCACGCCCATGCCGAGCTCGACGTAGGTCTTGATCACGTCAGCGTCCATCGCGCTGATCACCACGTTGGGCTCCAGGCCGGCGTGCGCAAAGGCTTGGTCGATGTGGGTGCGCCCGGTGTAGCCGGCGTTGTAGGTGATGACGGGGTAGCGGGCCAGCCGCTCCAGCGTGAGGGGCGCATCGTCGAGCAGCTCGTGCCCGGGCGGCACGATCACGCTGTGTGTCCAGCGGTAGCAGGGCAGCGCCACCAGCTGCTCGTACTGCGCCAGGCCTTCGGTGGCCACGCCGATGTCGGCCTCACCGCTCAAGAGCATCTGCGCCACCTGGCTGGGTGACCCCTGATGCAGGTTGAGCGTGACCTGCGGGTAGAGCTGGCGGAAGTCGCGCACCACCTGGGGCAGCGCGTAACGCGCCTGGGTGTGGGTGGCGGCGATCGACAGGCGCCCGCGGGTCTGGGCGCTGAACTCTTCGCCGGCGCGTTTCAGGTTTTCGGCGTCGTGCAGCAAGCGCTCAACGATCGGCAAAATCGCTTCACCGGGCGGCGTGAGCCCGGTCAGACGCTTGCCCGAGCGCACAAAAATCTCGACTCCGAGCTCTTCTTCAAGCTCGCGGATCTGCCGGCTGATACCCGGCTGCGAGGTGTGCAGCACGCCCGCCACCTCTGTGAGGTTGAAGCCGCAACGCAGGGCTTCGCGCACGGAGCGCAGTTGCTGGAAGTTCATGGGCGTGTCGGCGTGTGTCGGCGTGAGGTGGCCGGGTGGCAAGGTTGCGCAGTATGTGGAGTGGCTCCTAGTTGAGGAACGACTGAATACTGCTTTCCTTATCCGAAAAACGCTTAAGGGCTTTTGCTGGAACCTCTTGGGCGCGTCTCGGGTCTGCGCCCAGGCCTCTCTCGTACCCAGAGGCGGCGGCATACAATTCCAGGCTTTCACTCCGGTAGGGCGCCAACCGGCGCTGACCGGCTCCAACGAGGATCTCCACGTGTTCATTTCTGAAGCTTTTGCACAAGCGGCTCCTGCGGCCGCGGCCGCCGAATCACCCTTTGGTGGCATCACCGGCATGCTCCCCATCATCTTGATGTTCGTGGTGCTGTACTTCGTGATGATCCGCCCGCAGATGAAGCGCCAGAAGGAGCACAAGGCCATGATCGACGCCCTGGCCAAGGGCGACGAGGTGGTGGTCGCCGGTGGCCTGCTGGGCCGCGTGTCGAAGATGGGTGACAGCTTCCTCACCGTCGAAGTCGCCAACGGCGTCGAGATCCAGGTGCAGCGCAGTGCCGTGGTTCAGGTGCTGCCCAAGGGCACCTTCAAGTAACCCAACCAAGACACACCGGCCTGGCCACAGCCGTGGACAGCGCCGCATAAAAGCAAGGGGCGCCGCCCCGCGAAAGAGGCTTCATGAATCGCTACCCGTGGTGGAAGTACACGATCTTGGGGCTCGCCCTGCTGGTCGGCCTGATCTTCACCTTGCCCAACTTCTTTGGTGAAGCGCCCGCCGTTCAGGTGAGCAGTGGCAAGGTCACCGTCAAGCTCGACAGCAGCACCACACTGCGGGTCGAGCAGGCGCTCAAGGCGGCTGATCTGAAGCCTGATTTTGTGCTGCTCGAAGGCAACTCGATCAGGGCCCGCTTTGCCGACGGCGACGCGCAGCTCAAGGCCAAGGACGTGCTCAGCAAGGCGCTCAACCCCGACCCGAGCGACCCGAGCTACATCGTTGCGCTCAACCTGCTGTCACGCTCGCCGCATTGGCTGAGTGCGATGCGCGCCCTGCCCATGTACCTGGGCCTGGATCTGCGCGGCGGTGTGCACTTCCTGATGCAGGTCGACATGAAGGCGGCCCTGACCAAGAAGACTGAAGCCCTGGCCGGCGACATCCGTTCTCAGCTGCGCGACAAGAACCTGCGCCACGCAGGTGTGACCCGCGACGCCAACACCCTCAATGTGCGGTTCCGCGACAGCGAAACACGCGACGCCGCCGCCAAGCTGTTGTCCGAGCAGATGACCGACATGGTTTGGACGCAGGCGCTTGAGGGCACTGACTTCATGCTCAGCGGCACGCTCAAGCCCGAAGCCGCGCGTGCGGTGCAAGATGCCGCGCTGAAGCAGAACATCACCACGCTGCACAACCGCGTCAACGAGCTCGGCGTGGCCGAACCGGTGATCCAGCAGCAGGGCACCGACCGCGTGGTCATCCAGCTGCCAGGCGTGCAAGACACCGCCAAGGCCAAAGACATCATCGGCCGCACTGCCGCCCTCGAGTTCCGCCTGGCCGACATGTCGGCCGAGGCGCGAGCGGCTGTGGAGGGCACCGGCCCCGTGCCCTTCGGGCGCGAGCGTTTCACCGTGGGCCGGGGCGCCCCGGTCATCACCTACAAGGAAGCTGTGGCCACCGGCGAGATGTTGACCAACGCCCAGCCACGGCCCGACCAGAACAGCCAGCCCGCGGTGTCGGTGAGCCTTGACGCCAAGGGCGGGCGGCTGATGCGCGAGATGACGCGCAACAACGTCGGCAATTTCATGGCTGCGATCCTGTTCGAAAAGGGCAAGGGCGAAGTGCTCACGGTGGCGCGCATCCAGGGTGAGTTTGGCAACGAGTTCCAGATCACCGGCATGGGCACCACCGAAGCCGCCAATGACCTGAGCCTCTTGTTGCGCGCCGGATCGCTCGCCGCGCCGATGGAGATCATCGAAGAAAGCACCATCGGCCCGAGCCTGGGCGCCGACAACATCGCCAAGGGCATCAACAGCGTGATCTACGGCTTTGCGGCGATCGCGGTGTTCATGTGTGCGTATTACTTGCTGTTCGGCGTGTTCTCCACCGCCGCGCTGGCGTTCAACCTGCTGTTGCTGGTGGCGGTCTTGTCGATGCTGCAGGCCACGCTCACGTTGCCGGGCCTCGCGGCCATTGCGCTGACGCTGGGCATGGCGATCGATGCGAACGTGCTGATCAATGAGCGGGTGCGCGAAGAGTTGCGCGCGGGGGCGTCGCCCCAGGCGGCGATCAACACGGGCTATGAGCGTGCCTTTGCGACGATTTTCGATTCGAACGTCACCACGCTGATTGCGGGCATTGCCTTGTTTGCGTTTGGCTCCGGGCCGATCAAGGGCTTTGCGGTGGTGCATTGCCTGGGCATCCTGACCTCGATGTTCTCGGCCGTCGTGTTCTCGCGTGGCCTGGTCAACTTCTGGTACGGCCGGCAGAAGAAGCTCAAGTCGGTATCGATCGGCCAGGTCTGGAAGCCCCAGGCTGCTGATGTCGACGCCCAGGTCAAGACCTGAGCCCCATCAAGAACTCAAACAGGATCCACACACATGGAGTTCTTCAGAATCCGACGCGACATCCCGTTCATGCGGCATGCGCTGGTGTTCAACATCATCTCGGCGGTCACCTTCTTGGTGGCGGTGTTCTTTCTGGTGACGCGCGGCTTGCACCTGTCGATCGAATTCACCGGCGGCACGCTGATCGAAGCCCACTACGCCCAGGCGGCCAACATTGCCAAGGTGCGCGCGACCGTTGAGTCCATGCAGGTGGGCGAGGTGCAAGTGCAGTCGTTCGGCAGCACCAGCAACGTGCTGATCCGCCTGCCGGTGCGGGGCGACGGCAAACACGGCGACGTGGTTGACCGCGTGTTTGGCGAGCTGTGCAAGGCGGAGAGCGGCACGGTCACACGCAAGCAGGTCAAGACCGACAAGGGCGAGCTGATCGACAAGCCGGTGTGTGAAGCGGCCGGCGCCGAGCCGGTGTCCTTGCAGCGCAGCGAGTTTGTCGGGCCGCAGGTGGGCCGCGAGCTGGCCGAAGACGGCGCCAAGGCGCTCGCCTTTGTGATCATCGGCATCATGATTTACCTGGCGTTTCGCTTCGAGTGGAAGTTCTCGGTGGCCGCCATCGTGGCCAACCTGCACGACGTGATCATCATCCTGGGCTTCTTCGCCTTCTTCCAGTGGGAGTTCTCACTCTCGGTGCTCGCGGCGGTGCTGGCGGTGCTGGGCTACTCTGTCAACGAGTCGGTGGTGATCTTCGATCGGATCCGCGAAAACTTCCGGCGCTACCGA
>JBBRFR010000162.1:0-8576 GCA_038241485.1 Burkholderiales bacterium | reverse complement strand
GGCTACATCCTAACCGACGAGCCGTTTAAGATCCTCGCCCAGCTGGGGCTGGTGCTGGCCGTGGCTGGGGTCTACATCGTGGCGCCCCGCGACTTGTTGGAGGGCTGGATCGGCGCGATTCGGGCAACGCTCGAATCGCGCGGCGCGATCCACACCAAGATCATGGCCTACAGCGCCAAGTACGCGAGTGCCTTCTACGGCCCCTTCCGTGATGCGGTGGGCTCGGCCGGCAACCTGGGCAAGGGCAACAAGAAGGCCTACCAGATGGACCCGGCCAACACCGACGAGGCACTGCGCGAAGTGGCACTCGACATCGCCGAAGGCGCTGACATGGTGATGGTCAAACCCGGCATGCCCTACCTCGACATCGTGCGCCGCGTGAAAGACGAGTTCCGAGTGCCGACCTTCGCCTACCAGGTGAGCGGCGAGTACGCCATGCTCAAGGCCGCGGCCCTGAACGGCTGGCTCGACAACGACGCCGTGATGATGGAAAGCCTGCTCGCCTTCAAGCG
Source organism: Burkholderiales bacterium (assembly GCA_038241485.1). Lineage (GTDB taxonomy): Bacteria > Pseudomonadota > Gammaproteobacteria > Burkholderiales > Burkholderiaceae_C > Rhizobacter. The sequence continues at coordinate 8,064 of JBBRFR010000162.1, read as the reverse complement.
CGCCGGCGCCGACGGCGTGCTGACCTACTTTGCGCTGGAAGCGGCGCGCCTGCTTCGCGCGCGCTGATGCGCATCTTCCACGTCAGCTCCGACCAGTTTGTCGAGCTCGCCGAGCTGCCCGAGCGGATGCCGGCCACGGGCTACCTGTGGGTGGGCAGCGCGCGGCGCGAGTTCGAGGTCAACACCCCCACGCTGCAAGGCGCGCTGCAGCGCTGGACGGGCGCGCAGCTGGTCGATCTGCATGTGTCGGACCTGCTCAACAACCAGCTGCCTTCGCACTTCGACTACACCTCGTCGTATGACCTGCTGGTATTTCGCCGCCTGGCCGCCGGCAGCGGCAGCAGCGGCATGTTTCTCGACGACATGCAGGGCACGCTGGCCACGGCCAAACAGGCGCTGGACGCCATCGACACCAGCCCGGTCGGTTTTGCGGTGTTCGACCGGGTGCTGCTGACCGTGCACCCCATCGACTGCCAGGTGCGCGACCATTTCGCCAGCCGCCTGCAGCTGATGACGCAGGGCACCGAGCAGCGTGGCGGTGGTGCACGTCTGCCCACCAGCCCGGCCGACCTGATGCTGCGCATGGTCAACCACATGGTCGACGGCTACCTGGAGCTGCGCCGGCTGCTGACCAAGCAGCTGGGTTACCTGCAGCAGGAACTTTTCAACCCACGCAGCCACTTCGACAGCTGGCAGGTGTTGCTCGACTCGCGCAATGCCTTGCACCTGCTCGAAGACATCTGCGAAGACCAGCGCGCCGCCATCGTCGAGTGGATCGACGCGCTCGAAGAATGGCCGAGCACCCAAGACACCACAGCCATGCGCGAGCGTGAGCTGCTGCGCCTGCGCTCACGCGATGTGCTGGAGCACATCGAACGGGTGCTGAGCCACGTGCGGCGGCTGGAGTCGTCGGCCGAGACGGCGGTGCAGATGCACTTTTCGGCGCAGAGCAACCGCACCAACAGCATCATGCGCACGTTGACCGTGCTGACCGCCATCTTCATGCCGCTGAACCTGATCACCGGCTTCTTCGGCATGAACTTCGACGGCCTGCCACTCATTCACGCGGCCACCGGGGTGTGGATCGCCACTGCCGTGATGCTGGTCGTGGGCTTCGGGCTCGGGGCCTTCTTCTGGCGCAAGCGCTACCTGAGCACCTCGCACCGCTGACGATGCACCTCAACGCTCAACGAGCGTAGGGGTCGGCGATGCCAAGCCCCGCGAGGATGGCGGTTTCTTCAGCCTCCATCGCCTGCGCCTCGGCCTCTTCTTCATGGTCGTGGCCCTGCGCATGCAGCGAGCCGTGCACCAGCAAGTGGGCGTAGTGCGCTTCGAGGGTGATCTTCTGTTCGCGCGCTTCGGCCTCGACCACCGGCGCGCACAGAATCAAATCGGCGCTGACCACCGGTGCGTGGCTGTAGTCGAAGGTGAGCACGTTGGTGGCGTAATCCTTGCCCCGAAAATCGCGGTTGAGCGCCTGACCTTCTTCGGCGCCGACGATGCGCACGGTGATCTCCCCCGGCGCCGCCAAGGCCGCACGAATCCAGCGCGCCACCTTGTGCCGTGGCAAGTGCGCGCGGTGCGAAGCGTCGGCAAACTGCAGCGACAGCGTCAACTCGGGCCTTGCCATCAGGCGCGGTCCTGCGGAGAAGCCTCGTAGGCGTCGACGATGCGCGCCACCAGCGGGTGGCGCACCACGTCGGCCGAAGTGAAGCGGGTCATCGCGATGCCGCTCACGCGCCGCAGCACGCGCTCGGCGTCAATCAGGCCGCTGTCGGTGCCGCGCGGCAGGTCGATCTGACTCACGTCACCGGTCACCACACACTTGGCGCCAAAGCCGATGCGGGTGAGGAACATCTTCATCTGCTCGCGCGTGGTGTTCTGCGCCTCGTCGAGGATGACAAACGCATGGTTCAGCGTGCGCCCGCGCATGAAGGCGAGTGGCGCGATCTCGATGCTGCCCTTCTCAAAAGCCTTGGCCACTTTTTCGAAGCCCATCAGGTCGTAGAGCGCGTCGTAAAGCGGGCGCAGGTAGGGGTCGACCTTTTGCGCCAGGTCGCCGGGCAAGAAGCCCAGCCGCTCACCCGCCTCGACCGCCGGGCGGGTCAGGATGATGCGCTGCACGCTGCTCCTCTCCAGTGCGTCCACCGCGCAGGCCACGGCCAGAAAAGTCTTGCCGGTGCCGGCCGGGCCGATGCCGAAGGTGATGTCGTGGGTGCGGATGTTGTTCAGGTACAGATGCTGGTTGGTGGTGCGGCCAGCGAGGTCGGCACGGCGGGTGCGCAGCACCAGCTCTTCGGCCTCGCCCTGCGCGTCGCCCGCCTCGCGCGGGGCGCCACGTTTGGCATCGGCCAGTGCCTCCACCAAGGCGAGCTGAAAAGCCTCGGCCGTGATCGGCTTGCGCGCGCGGTCGTAGAGCGCCTGCAGCAGCGCCACCGCACGCTCGGTGGCCAACTTGGCACCCTCGATGCGAAACGACTCGTTGCGCCGCGAGATGCTCACGTCGAAGGCCGATTCGATGTTGCGCAGGTGTTCGTCGAGGCTGCCGCACAGGTGCGAAAGCTTGATGTTGTCGAGCGGGATGAAAGCGTGGCGAAGGATCACGGTGTGTCTTTCCAAAAGCGGATTGTCGCGCCACCCACCCATAGGTGCACGCAGCGATGCCGCTCCTGCACAATCGGCGCCCATGCAAGCCCGACGAAGCCTCACTGCTGCAAACCTGTCCTGGCTGGCGCCGTTCGCCCTGGCCTGGCTGCTGGTCTTCGCCAGCCTGCACGCCCACGCCGTCGACCCACAGGTCAATGTGATCGTGCTCGACAACGCCCTGGCCACCAGCGGCACAAGCGAGCTCTTCCCGGCGGACCAGCCGGGCAAGCCCATCAAACTGCCCGACGAGTGGTCAGACAGCCGCCCGCGCGAAGACGGCCCGGTCTGGTACCGGCTGCGTTTTGACGCCCCCGGCACGGCCGACCAGCTGCTGGCCGCCTACATCGAGCGCGTGTGCAGCAATGCCGATGTGCGGCTGAACGGCTTCATCGTCTACAGCGGTGGGCGCATGAGCGAGCCGGTCACGCGCAATTGTTTCTACCCGCAGCTCATTCCCCTGCCGAGCGGCCTGCTGCGCGCTGAGGGCAACACGCTGGACATCAAGGTGCAGGGCTACCCGCTGCAAAAGGTGTCGTCGCGGCAACGTGCGGGTGCGCTGTCGCAGGTGCAGATCGGCCCCCACACCCTGCTGACCGAGCAGCACGCCAGCGACATGTTCTGGAGCATCTCGCTGCTGCAGGTGATCACGATTGCCACCACGGTGCTGGGCGCGTTTTTGCTGTTCTTGGGCTGGATCAACCGGCAAGAGGCGCACCTCACCTATTTCGGCCTGGTGATCCTGACCTGGAACGCGCTGACCGCCCGCACCTGGCTGCGACATCTGCCGGTCGACAACGGCACGGCCGAGCTGCTGGTGTGTGTGGGTTTTGCCATCCTGACCGCACTGGTGGTGCAGTTTCTACTGAGCTACGGCGCGCTGCGCTCGCGCGTCATCGAGGCCGGGCTGCTCACACAATGTCTGCTGGTGCCCATGACACTCGTGCTCGCCGGGCCACAGCGCTTGTTTACCGTCAGCAGCGCCTGGTACCTGCTGATGGCCTTCGAGGTGGCGCTGATGTTCGCCTTGTACCTCTACACCGAGTGGCACAGCCAGCGCACCAACTTTTGGCCGATGGCCGTCATGCTGAGCCTGCTGGGCGTGCTGGTGGCGGTGGAGCGCGCGGTCCAGTACGGCTGGCTGCCGCTGCCGCCGGTGCACTTGTTGCACTTTGCGCTGCCGGTCATTTTCATCGTGATCGGGTCGCGGCAGCTCAAGTCGTTTGGCCTGGCCCTGCAAGCCGCCGAAGCTGCCCGCAACTCGCTGGAAAGCCGGGTTGCCGACGCCACCGCCGAGATGGAGCGCAACTACGTGCAAATGGCCGAGTTGCGTGTCGAGCAGGTGACTGAGAAGGAGCGCAAGCGCATCGCCGGCGACCTGCACGACGACCTGGGCGCCAAGCTCTTGACCATCGTGCACACCAGCGAGTCGGAGCGCATCTCCACGCTGGCGCGCGAGGCGCTCGAAGAAATGCGCCTGTCGGTACGTGGCCTCACCGGCAAGCCGCTGCCGGTGGCCGACGCGCTGGCCGACTGGCGCGCCGAAACCGTGTCGCGCCTGGGCCAGGCCGGCGTCGAAGTCGATTGGCGCAGTCCGGCCGAAGACGTCACGCAGCAGCTTTCGGCACGGGCCTTCGTGCAGACCACGCGCATCCTGCGCGAGGCGGTGAGCAATGTCATCAAACACAGTGGGGCGTCGCACTGCAAGGTGCGTTGCACGCTCGGCCCGCAAGACTTTGTGCTGGTGGTGCAAGACAACGGCCGCGGCATCCCGATGGAGCTCGACGGCAAGCTCGACCGCGGCCACGGCATGGCCAGCATGAAGCACCGCGCCAAGCAGATGCAGGGCCAGTGCCTGGTGGAGTCGGGCCCGGGCTACGGAACCGTGATCCGGCTCACGCTTCCACTCGGCACGGCCTAAGCGCAGACTGCTAGCATTCACTCTTGCAGTTCCCTCGAAAGGCGTGCGATGAACAAGATCCTGTTGCTGGAAGACCTGCCTGAAATCCGCGCCTGGTTGAAAGCACTCGCCCTGCAGGTGTTTCCGCAGGCACAAGTCTTTGAAGCCGCGCGTGTGCACGACGCGCTGGCCATCATCACCGCCGAGCGCTTTGAAGTGGCCCTGATCGACCTCGGCCTGCCCGACGGCTCGGGCGTCGACGTGGTGGCCGCCTTGCGTGAAGCCCAGCCCGAAGCGCAGTCGGTGGTGGTCACCATCCACGACGACGACGACCATCTCTTCCCGGCGCTGCAGGCCGGTGCCTTCGGCTACTTGCTCAAAGAACAACCTCGCGAGCACTTCGTCGAGCAACTGCAACGCATCAGCCAGGGCGAGCCGCCGCTGTCGCCGGCCATCGCACGCCGCGTGATCGCCTACTTTGCCAAACAGAACAAACCGCAGGAACGCCCGCAAAACCTGCCGCACGTGTCGCTCACCGACCGTGAAAACGAGGTGCTGCTGTGGGTGGCCAAGGGCTTCACGCTGCCCGAGATTGGCGTGCAGCTGAATTTGTCGCGCCACACGATTGCCGACTACGTGAAGCAGATCTACCGCAAGCTCAACGTGAGCTCGCGTGCCGAGGCGGCGCTGGAAGCGCAGCGCCTGGGCCTCTTCCGTCGATGACGCGCCGATGATCGGGCGCTTGAGCGGCCAGCTCGCGGAGAAAAACCCACCCCAGCTGCTGGTGGACGTGAACGGCGTCGGCTACGAAGTCGACGTGCCGATGAGCACCTTCTACAACCTGCCCGCGCTCGGCGAGCGTGTCACCCTGCTGACCCACTTCGTGGTGCGCGAAGACGCGCAGGTGCTGTTCGGTTTTCTCACGCATGAAGAGCGCGCCACCTTCCGTCTGCTGGTCAAGATCTCGGGCGTGGGGCCACGCACGGCGCTGTCCATCCTGTCGGGCCTGAGCGTGGGCGAGCTGGCGCAGGCGGTGTCGATGCAAGAAAGCGCCCGTCTGGTCAAGGTGCCCGGCATCGGCAAAAAAACCGCCGAGCGCCTTTTGCTCGAACTCAAAGGCAAGCTCGGCCCCGACCTCGCCGGCCCGGCGAGTGTGGCGAGCGACACCCAGGGTGACATCTTGCAAGCCTTGGTGGCACTGGGTTACAGCGACCGCGAAGCGGCCCTCGCCCTCAAGAGCCTGCCCAAGGACGTGGGCGTGAGCGACGGCATCAAGTTGGCGCTCAAGTCGCTCGCCAAGTAGCCGCGGTTTTGCACGCTGCACAGCCGTGCAAAGTTTGCTTACAACTTGCACCGGGTTGCGGGGTGCGAGCACCGAATTGACGCTCGCAGAACGAGGTGCGCGAATAGAATTCGCACGCACTCCGCAGCGTTGCCGCACAGGTACATGGCCGATCTGATCAACCCTCGTCTCATTGCCCGCGTGGAGCGCTCGCTGCGCAAGCGCTTGCACACCAACGTCAAGCCCCACCTGCTGCGCTGTGCGGCCCACGCCCGCAGCGAAGACGAGTTCATGGCCGCTGCCGCCCGCATGTTGCTCAACGTGCAAGAGCGCCAGGAATGGCTGGCCTCCTGGGCCACACGGCGCCAAAGCGATGCCGACGACACCACGCCCGCCGCGCTCGACGCCACCACGCCGACAGGTCTTGACGCCCCGTTGCAGCGCAGTTTTCGCATCACACCCGCACAGCGCGACCGCCTGCGCGACGCGCTGGCGCACGAGCTGGGCCCGATTGCCGATCTGCTGCTCGACAACGAGTGCCAGCGCGCCGACTCGGTGGCCGAGTTGCTGACCCGGCTGGAGTCGCACCTTGAAACCGAGGAGCAACGTGCGCGTTTTCGCCACGTGACGATCTCCTCCAAGGTCCACCCCGGCGACTGAGCGGCCCGCAGCCGCCGCCGGTTGGGGCCTGAGCGCGGGCCGGCCCCTGTTTGTTTCATCAGCCGAGATCCTTCATGAACCTGAAACTGAGATTCAACTTGGTTTTTGCGCTGCTGTTCGTGCTGGCCCTGGCGGTGGCGGGCGGCACGTTCTACCGGTTGGTGCAAACCCATGCCAGTGCCGAAGTCGTGCGCGATGCCCAGCGCATGATGGATGTGGCCATCGCGGTGCGCGGCTACACCGTCGACAACATCAAACCCCACCTCGACCCGATGCTCGACCGCCACTTCCTGCCCGAGACGGTGCCCGCCTTTGCCGCCACCGAAACGCTGGCCCGGCTCGCGGCCAAACAACCCGGCTACAGCTACAAAGAGGCCACCCTCAACCCGACCAACCCGCACAACAGGCCCACGCCCTGGCAAAAGGACGTGGTGGACCGTTTCCGTGCCGACCCCCAGACCACCGAGTTGTCGGGTGAGGTGAGCGGGCGCGAAGGCGGCCTGTTCTACGTGGCGCGCCCCATCCGCATCACCAACCCGGACTGCCTGGCCTGCCACAGCACCCCCGCCGCCGCGCCGCCCAGCCTGCTGGCCAAGTACGGCTCGGTCAATGGTTTCGGCTGGCAGCTCAACGAGGTCGTTGGTGCACAGGTTGTGGCCGTGCCGGTGGCCTTGGCACAAGAAAAGGCCAAGCAGCTCTTCTACACCTTCACCGGCTTGCTGGCGGCCGTGCTGGTGCTGCTGTTCCTGGTGCTCAACTGGCTGCTGCAGCGCCTGGTGGTGCAACCGGTGCGCCAAGTGGCCAACGCCGCCCGGCGCGTGAGCCGGGGCGACATGTCGCTGGCTGAGTTCTCCGAAACCCGATCCGACGAGATCGGCACGCTGCAGAAGTCGTTCAACCGCATGCGGCGCAGCCTTGTCAAGGCGATGGGCATGCTCAGGAATTAGCCCCCCAGTCGCTGTCGCTCTTGCCCCCGAGGGGCGCCAACGCCACGGCCGGGCGAAGCCCGTTCCGTGCGTTGTTGCTTGATGAACGCCGGGCCCGTCGGGCCGGCGTAGCGAGACATTTTTAGTGCTTGTCGTGCGTGGTGCCGGCCGCCTCCACGTTCACCTGCACCGTCACCTCGCCGGCCTTCTCGAACTTCAGCTTGAGCGGGAAGGTGTCGCCTTGCTTGAGCGGCGCTTTCAGGCCGATGAACATGATGTGCAGGCCGCCGGGCTTGAGTTCTACGGCCTTGCCTGCGGGCAGCTCGATGGCCTCGACCTGGCGCATGCGCATCACGTCGCCTTCCATCGACATGCTGTGCAGCTCGACCGACTTGGACACGTTGGCCGAGACCGACAGCAGCCGGTCGTTGGCGCCGGCGTTGCTCAGCGTCAGGTAGCCGCCGCCCGAAGGCTGGCCCGGTGCGGTGGCGCGGGCATGCGGGTGGCCGATGTCGATGGCGCCTAGCTTGAACGAGTGCGCCTGCGCGGCCAGTGCGGTCAGGCCCAGGGTGGCGAGTGCGAAATATCGGGTCAGTTTCATGGTCAGAGTCTCCAAGGTCAGTGGTCGCATTTGAGCCCAGCGTGCACGGTGC